>JAEUSI010000149.1 GCA_016788375.1 Ignavibacteria bacterium
GGCAGTCCCAATAAAGTCAACACAGCCGGAGCACACGGTTCGCCTCTCGGAGAAGAAGAAGTAAAACTTACCAAAATAAATCTCGGACTTGATCCGGATAAAAAATTCCATGCTGATGACGAAGCATTGAAGTTTTTCAGAGGAAAAGGAAAAGAAGGAAAAGAAAAAGAAAATAAATGGAATGAGTTGTTTGAAGATTATAAAAAAGCTTTTCCTGAACCGGCTTCTGAATATCAGAAATTTTTAAATGTTAATTTTAAGGCTGATTCGGGAATACAATTTCCGGTATTTGAAAGCAGTGACGGACAGGTTGCAACAAGAACAGCATCAGGGAAAATCATAAATGCAATTGCTCCATTTCTTCCCGTAATGATCGGAGGTTCTGCAGATTTAGAACCGTCAAACGATACTTTTATTAAAGATTCAGAAAGTTTTCAGCCCGGTAGTTACAGCGGGAGAAATCTGCACTTCGGCGTGAGGGAACATTCAATGGGTGCAGTCTTAAACGGGATATCACTGACAAAACCAATGATCGGATACGGAGCAACATTTCTTATCTTTTCAGAATACATGAGAGCGCCTGTCAGACTTGCTTCGATCATGGGAATAAGGCCGGTTTACATTTTTACTCATGACAGTATTGCATTAGGAGAGGACGGGACTACACATCAGCCTGTTGAACAGCTGATATCACTCAGGTCTATTCCGGGACTCACAGTTATCAGACCGGCCGACGCAAATGAAACATCACAGGCATGGAAAACAGCTCTTAAGATCACATACGGTCCTGTTGCGCTTATTCTTTCAAGGCAGAAACTTCCTGTATTAGACCAGAAAAAATTCACTCCGGCTGAGAATCTTGAAAAAGGCGCATATATTTTAAAGGATTGTGACGGAAAACCTGATATAATAATTATTGCAACCGGGGCTGAGGTTCATACTGCCTTAACAGCTCAGGAAGAATTAAAAAATAAAAAAATCAGCACGAGAGTAATCAGCATGCCTTCATGGGAGTTATTCGAATTACAGAGCAAAGAGTATAAAGAAAAAATATTTCCTGCAGATGTTAAAAAGAGAATTTCCGTTGAAGCGGGATCAACGCTCGGATGGCATAAATATGTAACGGATGAAGGTTATACAATCGGAATTGACAAATTCGGCAAATCCGCTCCTGGAGAAGTTCTGCTAAGAGAGTTCGGATTTACTCCGGAGAACATAGTAAATAAAGCGCTTGAACTGACAAAGATGCATCATGTAAACACAAAGAAAAAATCTGAAAAAATTTAATTTATAATTCATATGAACTTATCGGTAAAAAATCTGAAGCTGTTTAAATTCAATTCCGGAATTGCGATGAATCTTATGAAACTTGAAAAAGATGAAATTGCAAAACGCATTTTTGAAAAAGACTCAACAGTCTGGAAAAGCGAACCTGAATATGATGAACTGATTAAGAACCGTCTCGGATGGCTTTACCTTCCCGTGAGAATGAAAGAAAACTGTGACGAAATAATTTCATTCGCTGATGATATAAGGAAAGAAGGTTTTGAGTATGCAGTGGTACTTGGAATGGGAGGAAGCAGCATGTGTCCGGAAGTCTGCAGGGACACATTCGGGACAAGGGAAGGTTATCTGAAACTTTTTGTGCTTGACAGTACGGATCCCGAAACGGTTATCAGCATTGAAAATTCAGTTAATATTTCAAAAACAATATTTATAGTATCAAGCAAATCAGGAGGAACAACAGAGGTTGATTCTTTTTTCAGATATTTTTATGACAAAGTAAAAAGAATAAATTCTGAAAATCCCGGAAATCATTTTACCGCCATAACTGATCCTGACACAGTGCTTGAGAAATTAGCAAAAGAAAAAAATTTCAGAAGAGTTTTCATAAATCCGCCGGACATCGGCGGCAGGTATTCCGCTTTGTCATATTTCGGACTTGTGCCGGCAGCTTTGACAGGAATTGACATAAAAAAACTTTTAAAAAATGCGGAATCAATAATGTATAATTGCACGCTTGAGGAATCAGGAAAGAACTACGGAATAATTATCGGTGCGGTTGCGGGAGAGCTGGCAAAAAACAGAAAGGACAAACTTACATTTATTTTTCCGGAAAAGATAAAATCATTCGGTTACTGGGTTGAGCAGCTGATTGCCGAAAGTACGGGTAAAGAAGGGAAAGGAATACTGCCGGTAGAAGGGGAAAAGTTCGGTAAACCCTCTGAGTATGGAAAGGACAGATTGTTTGTGTATTTTACGCTAGGAAAAGAAAGTAAGAAGGACAAGGACAGAAGAAAGAAATTTACAGGTGAAGATTTTACATTAATAGAAATAAACTTAAATGATTTATACGATTTAGGCGGGCAATTTTATCTGTGGGAATTTGCAACGGCGGTAATGGGCAGCATACTCGGAATAAATCCTTTTGACGAACCGAATGTAAAGGAAAGCAAGGATAATACCGGTGTTGTTTTGAAATATTTTGAAGAACACAATGAACTTCCTGAGCAAAATTATTTTGCTGAAGAAGGAGAACTGAAGATTACAGCACCGGCGATTCTTCCAGGGAAAAAAACAAAAATAAAGGATTATCTTAAAAATTTCTTGAACCAAAAGAAGAACGGTGATTATACAGCAATAATGGCATATACAGCAAAATCTGAGTCAACCGAAAAAATGCTTCAGAAGATCAGAGAGCTTTTAAAATCCGGACTTAAAACAGCCACGACTTTAGGCTATGGTCCGAGATTTTTGCATTCTACGGGACAATATCATAAAGGAGGAGGAGATAACGGACTTTTTATACAGATAGTAAGTGAAGATAAATCAGATGCAGCTGTTCCGGGCAAGCCTTATACATTCAGTATTCTAAAGCAGGCACAGGCGACGGGTGATTATGAATCTCTTAAAAAGCACAACCGGAGAATTATCAGGATAGCAACGGGAAACAATACGGAAAAAGGACTTAAAGAATTATACGGTATACTAAAAAAAGTATTATAAAAAACAAATATCAGCGTGAAAGGCAGTTTAAAATTTTAAAAATCAAACCTGAAAATAAAAATGAAAATCGGATTAATCGGATTGGGAAGAATGGGTGCATTTATGGCGGAAAGATTACTGTTAAACGGGCACGAAGTATGCGCAAATAACAGAAGCCACGATAAAATAAAACTCATTGAAGAGAAAGGTGCTGAAGGCGCTTATTCTCTTGAAGAACTTACAGGCAAACTGCCTTCGCCGAGAGTAATCTGGATGATGGTTCCGTCAGGAGAGACGGTTCAGAAAACAATAGATTCATTAATCCCTCTGATATCGGAAGGAGACATAATAATAGACGGAGGAAATTCGTATTATAAGGACTCTGTCAGAAGATACAGGCAGCTGAAAGAACTCGGAATAAATTATCTTGATGCAGGCACGAGCGGAGGAATATGGGGTTTAAAAAACGGTTACTGCGTTATGGTCGGGGGCGATAAAAATGTATATAATTATTGTGAACCTTTATTCAAAAGTCTGGCACCGGCAGACGGATATAAATATACGGGAGAAAGCGGTTCCGGTCATTACGTGAAAATGATTCACAACGGAATTGAATACGGGATGATGCAGGCATTTGCAGAAGGATTTGAACTGATGCATGCTTCTGATTATAAAATTGATTTACAGGGTGTTGCGAATTTATGGAGCAAGGGAAGTGTAGTAAGGTCATGGCTTCTGGAACTTCTGGACAATGCACTTAAGGAAGACAATAATCTTTCGGCAATAAAAGATTATGTGGAAGATTCCGGTGAAGGAAGATGGACAGTGATGGACGGAATTGAAAAGAGCATACCGCTTCCGGTTATTACAGAATCATTGTTTGCAAGATTCAGGTCACGTCAGGAAGAATCATTCGGAGCAAAAATTCTTGCAGCTTTAAGAAATGAATTCGGCGGGCATGCCATCACAAAAAAATGAAGCCTGCATTCTGAACTTAAAAAGACTGACAATAATATAACTTATGAATACTGACTTTTCGTTTGCATCAGAATTTAGCAATGAAGTTGTTAAAGAGAGAATCCCTGATCCCTGTCTAATGGTAATATTCGGAGCAAGCGGAGATCTGACAAAAAGAATGCTTATACCATCCTTATATAAACTCTTCGGTGAAAGGCTTCTGCCGGAAAATTTTACGGTAGCCGGATTTTCAAGAAAGGAAATGAACCAGGAGAGTTTCCGTAAAGCCATGAAAGAAGGAATATCTGAAGCGGGAATATCCGGATTGTTTTCCGCAGATGTTCTTGAAAATTTCTGCAAAAGACTTTATTACTTCACTGCAGATTATTCTGATCCGGAATCATATAAAAGTCTTAAATCCGGACTTGAGGAAATTGAAACAGAGAGAAAACTAAACGGCAACAGACTGCTGTATATGGCTGTTCCTCCGGATGCTCTGATCAGCATAATCGAGAATATCGGGAAGAGCGGGCTAAATAAGAGCAATCCGGAAGATGCCTGGACAAGAATAATTCTTGAAAAGCCTTTCGGACATGACCTGGAATCAGCTCTGAAGCTTAACAGAAAAGTGAGCCGGTATTTCTCTGAAAAACAGATTTACAGGATAGATCATTATCTCGGAAAAGAGTCGGTTCAGAATATACTGGTGACAAGATTTGCCAACGGCATATTTGAACCTTTATGGAACAGAAACTATATTGACCACGTTGAGATAACTTCTTCCGAAAGTATAGGTATTGAGAACCGCGGGGGATATTATGAAAATTCGGGAGCTCTTAAAGATATGGTTCAGAATCATCTGCTGCAGCTGCTCGGTTATATTGCGATGGAACCTCCTTCAACATTTGATTCCAATTCAATCAGGGATGAGTCATTAAAAGTATTCCAGTCTTTAAGACCGGTTAAAAAGGAAGAGGTGATTAATTGTGTAATAAGAGGACAATATACTTCTTCTCATGTAAGAGGTAAAGACGTCAGAGGATACAGGGAAGAAAGCGGTGTTTCTCCTGTGTCAAGAACAGAGACATATATTGCCATGAAGTTTTTTATTGATAACTGGAGATGGGGCGGAGTACCGTTTTATATAAGGACAGGCAAGAGACTACCGACGAGAGTAACAGAAATTGTCATACATTTCAAACCGACTCCTCACCATTTGTTCAAACGCAAAACGGACATAGCACAGTCATATAATATGCTTGTCATAAGAATTCAGCCTGATGAAGGAATTCTTATTAAATTCGGGATGAAAGTTCCCGGCGCAGGATTCGAAGTTCAGAATGTAAATATGGATTTCCATTACAGTGATCTGCTTGAAGCAGAACTTCCGAGTGCTTATGAAAAACTACTTATAGACTGTATGCTGGGAGATTCGACTTTATTCATAAGAGCAGATGCTGTCGAAGCATGCTGGAAATTTATTCAGCCGATACTTGACGCGTGGAAGGAATATCCTGAAATCAAAGTTTACGGTTACCCTGCAGGTACATGGGGTCCCGATTGCGCCGATGACCTTATTTCAGGAAAAGATTTTATGTGGAGATATCCGTGTAAAAATCTCTCTGACGACGGAACTTACTGTGAACTATGACTAAAATTCTAAATTAGTTTAAGTGAAATTTATTAAAGATAAATTCAGTATTTACTCAACTCCGGAAATCCTTGCGGAGAGTTTTGCTGAACATCTGAGGATTATTACTGATGAAATAATTTATCAGAAAGGAAAAGCTGATATTGCCCTTTCCGGAGGCAATACTCCCAAACTGCTTTATAAAATAATGGCTGATAAATTCTCAGGTAAAATTTCATGGAATAAAATTAATTTTTACTGGACAGATGAAAGATGCGTTCCGTCATACAGCAATGAAAGTAATTTCGGAGAGGCTTACAGAATATTGTTCAGTAAGCTGAATTGCAATCTCAATTTATACATGATAAAGGGAGAATCTGATCCGGTAACAGAAGCAGAGAGATATTCTGAGCTTCTTAAAAAGAATCTTCCGCTTAGAAACGCTTTTCCGGAATTCGATATTATACTTCTTGGTATGGGTGAAGACGGACATACTGCTTCAATCTTTCCCGGACAATCTGAACTTCTCAGAACTGAAAAGTACTGTGATGTTTCTGTCAATCCTATAAGCAAACAGTCCAGAATCACTATTACGGGCAGGGTCATCAACAATGCTGACAGAGTATTTTTCCTGGTGACAGGAAGCAATAAAAGCAAAGTCATTAAAGAGATATCGGAAAGAGGAAACGATAGCCTCGTTTATCCGGCTGCTTATATTTCGCAGAACAACGGGGAAATAAACTGGATCCTGGATTCTCAGGCAGCATGTCTTTTGAAT
>JAEUSI010000014.1 GCA_016788375.1 Ignavibacteria bacterium
ATTCTGTTTCTTCTTTTCGTTCATAATATCCTCTGCCCAGTTTCTTCTCTATCTCCTGCTCCAATAATTCCTGAACTGTCTTCTGCAGTGATTTCTTCAATATTATACCAAGCAGATCTTCCTGACTGTCCTTTCCATTCATTCCATTCATTAATAGCTCTGATAGTTCATTGCTTATTTTTTCTGATGGAAGTATTTTGTTCCTGTTCATGGCGTTGTTTCCTTTCTTTTGTCTAATTTATTTTAAGAGGTTTATTTTACAAAATTAAGAAAAGCAGCGCCATTTTTCTTGTTACTTTTTACAGGGAATTTAAGACTTCACCTATTCATTATTAGTAGTTCTGCTGAACCAATATGATACTGGCCAAATAATATTTTAAAAGATAATAAGTTAAACAATATCATAAAAAATAATAAAATGATAATTTTTGTGTTTTTCATATTACCTTTGTTTAAGTATCAAAAAATAATTATTACAATTTCACATTTATTTCATTAACAACATTTTCTTTGTTGAAGAATAATTTTGCGTAATGAATTTATAATAGTAAACCCCTGATGATAGGTTTGATCCATCAAAGTCTATTTCATAAGTCCCTATTGTTTTTATTTCATTGATTAAACTGCTGATCTTTTTACCGCAATTGTCATAGATCTCAATTTTAACTATACCGGATTTGACCAGATCAAATTTTATTTTTGTGTTTGGATTAAACGGATTTGGATAGTTTTGATATAATTTGAAAGTTAAAGGAATTTCATTGTTTATATTTTTTATTGAGACAGGAGCATTTCCAATTGAATCTGTTTTTATAACATAAATATTTTCTTTTCCAAAGAATGGTACAGGTTCATAAGTGGTAGTTCCGGTAATTAAAAATCCGTTATCCGAAGTTTCTACTATTGAACTTGGATATTCTGCTTCATCACCAAAGGAATTAAATAATTTCCGTGATAGAATATCACCATTGGTATTTAGTAATGTAAAAAGAATATCAGGTGAATCAGAACCTCCTTCCCCGGCAGTTGCATAATTACCAGTAACAGTTCTATACATATCGTTAGCAGAAATGGTTTGTTGTAATATATTTTGGAATATGACTTTGCCTGAAGAATCAATTTTTGTGAAATGTGCTTTTTTACTGAAATTGCTTTCATAAATTCCTGACAAAAATAACTCTTCATTAGATTCAGAAACAATTGAAGTCCCAGCTTGGAGGTCACCATTCCCTTCTGAACCATAACTATGGTACCAAATAAATTCCCCATTAGAGTTCAACTTAGCATACAAAGTCTTGATAAAATTGTTTACAGTTATGCCTCCGGTAAAATAAATATTACCATCATTATCAGTAGTTAAATCTTCCGCATCAGCATCGTCTCCATAAATCAGAAACTTATACCACATAAGATTTCCAAGAGAGTCAGTTTTCAGAACAAACGCCTTCGTTGGAAAAAAGGAAGCAAATCCACATATTATGAAATTACCTGTTTCAGTGACCCGGACTTTAGTAAATAAGGTTATATAATTGTTAGGTGAAAAATATCTCTTCCAAATTACATTTCCTGACCTATCAGTTTTGATCAGCAATCCGTTATTATTTTTACTGCCGGATATAATAAATCCGCTGTCTTTTGTCTGCTGAATGCAAGTACAAGTAGAACTTGTATCTATTATTTTGTTCCAAATTTGATTTCCATATTGGTCTAAGCATAGTAAATAAGGTCCTCCGTTAGTACTCCCTGATACTGAATTTAGAATTATATAAGATCCATCATAGGTTTGTATTCCATATCGGCCCACCTCCGTTAACGGACCACCAAATATTTTTTGCCAGGTGATTGTCTGAGCATTCAGAATAGAAACATCAGACGTTAAAATTGCAATAATGAAGAACATTTTTATGAACTTATTCATAAACAGATATTAATATTGATAAAAGAATATTTGTTAGAGCCCAAACAGAAACCGGATTCAGAATTCTCCCGGAAGCATTGTAAGAAGTAAGACTATGAAGGATTTTGAATTTCATATTATTTTCCTTCGGTTTGATTTTTTACAAAGTTAATGACAAATAATTGCTTTTGTAATGCAGATATTCTACCGGCTGAAGAAATTCCGCTCACTAACAAAAAAAGCCCGCATTGAGCGGGCTTTGAATTATGGCTATAATATTATAAAACTTTGTCCTTATTTAATGAATACCATCCTTTTACTCTCATTAAATTTTCCGGCATCTATTCTGTAAAAATAAATTCCGCTTGAAAGCGAATAATCATCAGCGCTGAATCTCTGAGAATAAAATCCTGAACCGAAGAATTTGTTTTCTATTATATCTGCAACTTGTCTGCCGCTTATATCATAAACTTTCAGAGTAACGAAAGCATCTTCCGGCAAAGCAAATTTAATCACTGTTTCAGGATTGAAAGGATTCGGGAAATTCTGAAATAAACCAAATGAAAGAGGGACTTCCGATGAATTCAAAGTTCTTTGCAGACATGGTGCCTGATTGTATCTAAGACGGATTGTATCTCCCGGAAGCGGCCCGAATCCTAAAAGAAAATTTACCCCGCCTCCCGCGCCTTCCCACAAATGACAATAGCTCATTATTGTCCCGAAAGCTGGCCGCGGAGCCGGAAAGCAGTTGCCTTCTGCATAATAACAAGAATCAATTGCTCCTATTGATCCGCCGGGACCGACTGGCCAGACGCAGGCATGCGTGTGCTTTGATCCGAAATTATGTCCGGTCTCGTGCGCCACAACATTTACTGTCCATGAATAAACAGGATACTTTTCATACGAATTGTAGATATTACTGAAAGCATATCTTCCCGAATAATCGGCTGAATTATAATCCGCACACAATACTCTTATCCATGCAATACCTCCTAAATCATCCGGTCTTGTAGATACAAGATGCGCCAGGCTACCTTCGAAATCATTCTGAGTCAGTTCACCGAATGCAGATAATATATCAAATGATTCAGAAAGATTAATATAAGGGTCAGGAACTGTCCATATTCCTATCGCTTTTATTGCAACAGGTATATCTTCATTCTGATACAGCACAGCTACCGAGTTAAACATTCCGGCTATAAAATCTGCTGTTAATTCAATATCGCTGTCATTGTCCAGATAAGTCTGATAATCAGCTTCAAAATATATTTTTACAGTTAAAGCATCTGGGTTGTCAGACTGATTTAATCCATGGAAATAATTATTTCCGTAATTTCCCGGATTGTAAAATTTCGGATCAAAATCATCCGTACCGCATTTGAAACCCGAAAGAATTTTTAAATCTTTGTCATTATAATAAATGTAATCTTCAGAATAAGAATTGTCGGGATTTTTAACCGAACCGAGAGTGTGATTTCCTCTGCTGTCAGAGATGATACCCATTATGAAATTTTCAAATATGCTGACGGAAACAACTGAATTATCATTGCCTTTTATTATGCCTCTGTAATGCAGTCCGTCAGGAAAATTACGGATTATTTTTTCATTTCTGCTTTTAATATCACAGAGTATAAAATCATCTGACAGGGGATAAGAACGTGTAAGCTCAAGTTTCTGAGATTCTGTTTCCGAAACAGGTATCTCAAGAAGAATATTTTCATCTTTTACGTTAAATAATTGCTTCATTGTATTCCGATTCAGTTTCATAAAAACAGATTCAGATACAAAGGAAGAGGAATTATCATTTCCGGCGGGTTTATAATTAAAATCAAACAGGGCAGTCTTACCGAATTTGTGAAATCTTTTCTGATTATGAATCAGCTTTGCGGTTTTATTTGGTTCAGATAAAATGTTTCCTGAGACAGTTCCGGTATAAATAAAACTTCCCGGCAGAATCATCAGAATAGTGATAATTAAAATAATCCGTATGCTGAAATTTTTAATCTTCATAAAATTATTCTCCGGACTCCGATGAATTTTCATTTTTGGATTTGTCAGGCAACTCCGTAATGTTCAGAATATCAGGGTTAAAATCCGCAGCCGGAATTTTCAGATAAAGTAAATTTCTTGATACATTCTCACCGAGAAGATAAAGTGTATCATTATTCAGAGTTTCAATTGAATAAGTAACGGAAGTTTCAGTATAGGTCAGCTCACCGGACTCAACTTTAAAATTCCGTGTAATAGTTTCCGACTGGGGACAGGTCAGCTTTGCAATTCCGGTTGACTGAAAATTCACAACTTCTCCATCACATATATCCTGAAGCGCTCCTGTCTGTGCGGAAAGAATCCAGTCACCGATCATTTCTCCAGGAATGTCATTCTGGTTTTCGAGAATCTTGTCGCAATTTCCTCCCAAAAAAGAAAATGAAATCAGCAGAAGAATTAAAGAGTATTTAATATAAACAGATTTTATCCGGAAGAAGGAATACATATGGTTTTAAAAATTTTACTCAAATTAAAGATACAGATTAATAAATACAATTATCTTTTATTGAAATACTGAATTAATGAAACCGTATCAGAGACTCCAGAGGTACTGAAATTTCAGAAACAGCAGTCTGTCAGTTTCTGAATATGCCGAGTTTCCTCTGTTGTCCTGAAGATCATTAATGTCATGAGATGAGCCGATGAAAAGAATTGTAAAAGGATTCCATTTATAGCTTACAAGCGGGTCTAAATTTAAAACTCTTGCAAAGAGATCATACTGAATAAGCAGTCTGAAGAAAAAGTTTTTTGTAAACTGAAATGAAATCTTATCGCTGAGCACATAGCCGGCATAAATTTTCTCACCGTTTTTTGAAGCTGAAAGTTCTGAGTAACTGTAATTCAGATCATTTCTCAGCTGATCAAAAGGCTTGAATGTAGCCCACAGATCCAGATTGTGGCCGTAACCGACAAAAGACGGATTTGCGAATCTTACAATATATCTTCCCCATTCATAATAAAATCCTCCGGTCAGAATTTTCGAAATGTTGTTGGCTTCCATGCTTAAATGCCATCTGTTAACATTAGCATGCCTGATTCCTCCGTATAATTCCTCATTAATCGGAAGATATCCGCCGAAGATTTTAATGCCGTTTGAAAAATCAATCATCGGATTCAGTTCGAGAAACTGAAGCGTCTGCTGACCGTCAGTGTCATAACGTAATTGAAAATTAACCTGCGGAGTTATTTTCTGTACAATGTTCCCGGTCGGATAAAATTTATATTCCTGCTGCATGAAATACGAATGGAAATTATTTCTTGTAATAAAACCGTTGTCTCTCCTTACAGTCGGCGCCTGAAAAAAATACTCCGTATAAAAATTCCAATCTCTTGCATTTCTGTTAAATGAAAGATAAACATTATTTCCCGAATAACTTTCTCCGTCATAAAGCGCGGTGTATTTATCATTATCAAATCTGTAATTCTTAAGAGGATAATAGTAAAAACTTGTATCGTTAATTTCTTTCGTTGCATTTCCAAGCAGCTGAAACGTAAGATAATAGTTTGATGCAAAATTAAAATAACCGTCAATGCCGAAGTTTCTGTTAAAACCGTTGAAACCGAAGTTTTTGTAATTTTCAGAATTCTCTTCCCTGTCGGAAAAAATACCTCCGATAAAATTCTGTCCTCCGAAATCGTAAGAAAGCCTGAGTATATTTGAAACGGATGTTTTATCGCTTGCAAGAAAGAAACTTCTTTCTGTCAATGGAACAATAAACGGAGTATTGTCATCATAAGCCGAAAGAAATCCGATGTGGACATTTTTTACTTTGCCTGTCAGTTTAGCAGCAAACACGGGATTATTAATTGACCTTGTATAAGCGACATTAATCGGTGTGGCAAAGTCATTTATTCCTTCGAGAAAAAACGGTCTCTTCTCCGGATAAAACAATGCAAACGGTGAATTTGCATTAATCTGCGGAGCGTCAGCTTCCACCTGACTGAAATCGGGATTGAAAGTTGCGCCTAATGTGAGTGTTGAGCTGAGACTGTATTTAGCGCTTAATCCGAGAGCACCTGTGATATTGTCATTTTTAAATTCCGACGAGGGATCAAACTGATCCTGAAGATAACTGTTTTGTGTGCCCAGAACATACGGAAGTAATTCAATATTCGAGCCCTTTTTGATATTCTTAATTCCTTTCAGGAAACCGGACTGGCCCATAAAATTCGGATCATCTCTCGAAACGGAAGCCCAGTAAATTTCCTGACGCGCGCCGCGGGGTCTGTTTCTTAAAATATGAATTCTCCATTCCTGTTCATTTCTGTCAGGAAATCTCAGGCTCTTGAAAGGTATTCTGAATTCAGCCGTCCACTTATCGGAATATATTTTGGATTCGGAATCATAAATCATGTCGTAATTCGCATCTTCATTGTTGGGAGTCCAAAGAAGATCGCCCTGAATCCCCATGGGATTTACATACATTTCAAATCCCTGATTAAAATCCGAATAAGTATCTATAAACGGTCCGACCCAGTCGTCGCTGTACATTCTGTCTCTGTCAGAAAGAGATGCTCTGAGCTCTGACATTTTATTCTCATAACATATAAACCCGAAATACAGATATTCATCATCATAAAAAACCCTTACTTCTGTATTAACTTCCGGCTTAACATTATCGCCGGGATTTATTTCGGTGAAATTTCCAATGAGAGAAGCATCCTGCCATACTGATTCATTCAGAGCACCGTCAATTTTAATTTTGTCAGCATTAAGCTTCGGAAGATTGAGTACAGGTTTGATATTAGGCTTGAACTCAGATGAAGAAGTATCTTTGCTTTCCTGCGTCTGTGAATGCAGATCATGAAAACTGAAACTCAGTACAATTAATAAAAAAGTAATAAATAATTTATGCATTATTATAGATCGGAATTTTATATTTTGACGGACAATCAAAATCAAAGTTACATCTTTTAGTTTGTTTCAGAATATTGCAAAATACAAATAATGATTTTAAAAAAATAATTCCCGGGAAATTAATTTTTATGAAAGATAAAATTATTAGAAACAAAGTAAGAATGCAGGTGAGAAGAAACCTGAAGGATTTTGTCCTTATATCACTCGGAATACTTGCTGCAGGACTTGGTCTGAAAGGATTTCTTATTCCGAATAAATTTATTGACGGGGGAGTGACCGGAATTTCTCTTCTTTTAACAGGCATTACGGAACTGCCCGTTTCAATTTTCATTGTTGCTCTGAACATACCTTTTATCATAATCGGATATTATCAGGTCTCGAAAATATTCGCATTTAAAACCATACTTGCTATTTCCGGTCTGGCTGTAAGTCTATTGTTTATACCTTATCCGATAATAACTAACGATAAGCTTCTGATTTCAGTATTCGGCGGATTCAGCCTGGGAACGGGAATCGGGCTTGCGATCAGAGGCGGCTGTGTCATTGACGGAACTGAAATTCTGGCGCTTTACCTCAGCAAGAAATTCAGCATTACTGTAGGCGATGTAATTCTTCTGATTAACATACTTATATTTTCCAGTGCTGCAATGCTTCTCGGAATCGAAGCTGCATTTTATTCCATACTCACTTATCTTGCTGCATCAAGAACGGTTGATTTTATTATAGAAGGTATAGAAGAATATATCGGTGTGACAATAATCTCCGATCAGAGCGAGAAAATTCAGAGAGCGATAATTCACAACATAGGAAGAGGCGTTACTATTTACAGCGGCAAAAAAGGATTCGGCAAAAGAGGGGAAGTTGAAAGAGATCTTGACATTATATTTACGGTTGTAACAAGGCTTGAAATTTCGAAGCTTAATAATGTAATAGAACTTGTCGATGACAAAGCTTTTGTCGTTCAGCACAGAATAAACGACACGCGGGGAGGTATGATTAAGAAACGTCCTCTTCATTAAAACCAGTGATCATGAAAAATATTTTATTAAAAACATATTTTGGTTATGGTTTCTGTTTCTCGGCCGGTTTAATAATCTTGTGAAGTTTTTTGTATTTTCGAATTATGTGTGATGTTTCGAAAGTAAACATAATGTCACTGATATCAACTGAAATGATTTTTTCTCATACTAATTTCCTTCTGAAATGTTTAAATTAATTAAATGAAAAGCGTATCATTACATACTCTCGGCTGCAAGCTCAATTACAGCGAGACTTCTGCAATTGCGAAAAGTTTTTCCTCAAAAGGCTTTTATCTGAAACAATACGGCGAACCTTCGGATGTATTTGTTTTAAATACCTGCTCGGTTACAGAAAATGCTGATAAAGAATGCAGGCAGATTATAAGAAGCATTATCAGAAATAATCCTGATACTTATGTTATTGTCACCGGCTGCTACGCACAGCTACAGCCGTATGACATTGCAAAGATTGAAGGTGTTGATCTTGTTCTGGGCATAAATGAAAAATTTAAGTTATTTGACTATATAGATAATTACGAGAAAAAAGATTATTCCTGTGTTTACAGAACTGAATCAGAACATGCAACTGAATTTGACGAAGCCTTTTCTGCAGATACAGATTCGCGTACGAGAGCTTTTCTGAAAATTCAGGACGGATGCAATTATAAATGTTCTTTCTGCACCATTCCGAAGGCGCGGGGTAAATCCCGCAGCCTTGCTCTATACAAAGTAACCGAAAATGCAAAAAGAATCATTGATTCCGGATACAGGGAAATTGTGCTTACCGGTGTGAATACAGGAGATTACTCTTATTCGGATCCGGAAAACAATTTAAACCATGAGTTAATAGATGTTCTGACTGAACTTGAAAAACTGAACATTGACAGAATCCGTGTCAGTTCAATTGAACCCAATCTTGTCTCGGACGGGATTATTGATTTTGCAAAAAGCTCCGGTAAATTCTGCAATCATTTTCATATTCCAATGCAAAGCGGCGATAATGAAATTTTAAAAATGATGAGAAGGAGATACGCCAGGGAATTTTACAGGGATCTGATATACAGGCTTGTTGATGAAATTCCGGGTGTCGGAATCGGAGCGGATGTTATAACAGGATTTCCGGGAGAAACAGATGAACATTTTCAAAACACTTTTGAATTCATAGAATCGCTTCCCGTCAGTTATCTTCATGTATTCAGTTACTCGGAAAGGAAAAATACCGATGCGGTTTTGTTTCAGGGAAAAACAGATGTAAGAGACAGAAAAGTCAGAAGCGAAAAGCTGAGAAAATTATCCGATAAAAAAAGATTTGATTTTTATTCGGAATTCATCGGAACAGAGCAACCGGTACTTTTCGAATCCCGAAAAAGTGACGGTTTCTTTGAAGGACTAACAACAAACTATATAAGAGTAAAAGCAGATTCAAATCTTAATCCCGGTATTTCGGAAAATTCAATAATCAGAGTCCGGTTAGATTCAACAGACGGAATAAAACCGGTTTTTTCAAATGCGGTATCGGAAGTTTACAGCTGATGAACAGTCAGTTCGGAATATTAAAATTAATTTAAATAATAAATAAAATGCCTGACATTTCAGTAAATTTTGCAGGAATCAAATCACCGAATCCATTCTGGCTTGCATCTGCACCGCCGACAAATTCCGGATATCAGATTATGAAAGCATTTGATGCGGGATGGGGAGGAGCAGTCTGGAAAACTCTCGGAGTTCCGATTGTAAATGTTTCGAGCAGATACGGAAGCGTTAATTACAGGGATTCCAGAATGATCGGATTCAATAATATAGAACTTATTACCGACCGGCCGCTTAAGGATAATCTCAGAGAAATAGAAGAAGTTAAAAAATATTTTCCTGATCATGCTGTGATTGCTTCTTTAATGGTTGAAACAAGAGAGCAGTGGCATCAGATTGTCAGAGATGCAGAAAATGCAGGTGCTGACGGGCTTGAACTGAACTTCGGATGTCCTCACGGAATGTGTGAAAGAGGCATGGGTTCGGCTGTAGGACAGGAGCCGGAGATTCTAAAGCTGATTGTAGGATGGGTTAAGGAAGTTGCAAAGAAACCGGTTATCGTCAAGCTTACTCCCAACATTTCAGATATAACAGAGCCGGCTGCAGCTGCGAAACTCGGAGGCGGTGATGCAATTTCACTTATTAATACAATACAAAGCATCGTCGGTGTGGATTTAGATAACTTTGTTCCTTACCCTGTAGTTGACGGGAAAAGCACAAACGGCGGATACTGCGGTCCGGCTGTAAAGCCGATTGCCCTAAATATGGTTAAAAACTGCGCTCAGCATCCAGATGTAAATCTTCCGATTTCTGGTATAGGCGGTGTTGAGAACTGGAGAGATGCGGTGGAATTCATACTTCTCGGAGCCGGGACGGTTCAGGTCTGTACTGCGGTTATGCATTACGGATTCGGAATAATACGCGAAATGATTCCGGGTCTTGAAGGATATATGCGTGAAAAAGGATTTGACAATATTGCTCAGATAACCGGCAAAGCCCTGCCGAACGTTCTTAACTGGGAAAATTTAAATCTGGATTACAAAATAATTGCGGAAATCAATAAGGATAAATGCATCGGATGCCAGCTTTGTTACATTGCATGCGAAGACGGCGCTCATCAGGCAATCGGACTTGGTTCAAACGGCACGCGGGTTCCGTATATTATTGAGGAAAACTGTGTCGGATGCAATCTCTGCTCACTCGTCTGTCCGGTTGAAGACTGCATTAGTATGGTAAGAAAAGACAGCGGTGAAAGTCATAAAACCTGGAAAGAAAGAACTGATGAAGGAAGCATACCTGTCACTTTCAACGATAAATTAGCAGGAGGACTTCATCATCAGATTCCCGAGCCTTTATCTGCATTAAAGAAGAGATAGCAAAATACAGATTTTTATAAATTTCCATAAAACGGGTATGATTTTTAATACACAATAAATTAGAGAATCAAGAAATAAAAAATCAAAGGCAGTTTAACATTGAATTTATTAATCTTCGAGGCAAAGATATAATTTAGTGTTTGTATGAATATCAGAAAATGCTGCATTTGTCATTTCCGGTATTTCATGCAATGCAGAATGATATTTATAATTGCTTTGAATCTCTTTCATATTCTGATTATTTTTACTACAAGAAAAAAAATTGTATTTGTTAAGAAACCTCACAGTATGCCATTCTGAACCCCACAGAAAATCGGTTATTTTCAAAATAATGGAACCCGCGGGTATTAGATATTGAGTTTAAGTATAAACGAATTAAAGAACAGATTTAAAAAAGTTAAGTTAATTGTTTCGGATATTGACGGAACTCTTGTTAACAGTGAAAATGAAATCAGCGAACTGACCGTACAGCTTGTAAAAAAGCTGAAGGAAAAGAATATTCTGTTTTCATTTGCATCGCAGAGAGTTCATTCTTCTATAGTTCCACTCGCTGATGAGCTTGATATCAGAATTCCGTTTATTTCTCTTAACGGTTCCCTGATTCAGAATTCCAAAGGAGACACTATATTAAACAAGTCCGTTATTGACAGAAAGCATGTCGAAAAAGCCATAAAGCTTGCAGGCAACAACTATATTAAAATCGCATTCTGCTACAATGATAAAATCATCTATACAGAAGATAATTCCGTCCTGAAGGATTTTATGTCGAGACTCGGAACGACTTATTCAATGGTGGACAGTTACGAAGATTACACCGACAATGTCCTCGAGATTATATTGTCAGGAAACGACCGCAGGATTATGAAGAGCATTCAGAAGAAAATCACTCCTCCGTTCGGTCTTCATTTAAAAGTAAAATATTACCGCTCACAGACATATCAGGGTGTTTTTAATATTGAGATAGTAAGAAAAGGAATCAACAAAAAAACCGGGCTGAAAATTCTTTCGAGATATCTGAATCTGAATAAGAATGAAGTTATGGTTTTCGGCGACTGGTATAATGACAGGGATTTGTTTCAGTTTGGCGGAACAAACATAGCTCTCGAGAATGCCGTTGATGAACTCAAGGAAATGGCAGATTATGTCAGTGATAAGTCAAACGATGATGACGGAGTAGGAGATTTCCTGAAAATGTTTTATGACAGTATAAGCTGACATAAATTGAACGGAAAAGAATACGATAAAATAGCTGATGTTTACGATAAAGTAATCGGTGATTTTTCAGACACTTCTGATTATTTAAACAGGACTTTAAAAAAGTATTTTAAACAGGGAAAAGATAAACCAGCTTTGCTCGAACTCGGCTGCGGCACAGGGAATAATCTTATTGCCCTGAAAGACAGATTCAGAATAACCGGAATTGATTCTTCGGCAAAAATGCTGTCGGCAGCGAAAAAGAAAATTCCCGGCGCGGACTTTTATATAAAAGATATACGCAGTTTTTCTTTCGGTAAAAAATTCGACATTATATTCTGTCTTTATGATACGTTAAATCACCTGACATATTTCGATGAATGGAAAAAATTATTCCGCAATGTTTCCGGTCATTTAAAATATTCCGGTATTTTTATTTTCGACATTAATACGCTTTACAAGCTTAAAAATTTCGCCGCAGTATCTCCGCTGATAAACAAGATTGAAAAGAATTATCTTATAGCAGACATCAGCAGGCTATCGGGTAATGTGTTTAACTGGAATCTGAAAATATTCAAGAACACAATCCGTGAAAATTACAAACTCACTGAAGCGGATATAAAGGAAGCATCGTTTGATGTTAAAATTATTAAAGATGAACTTAAAAAGAATTTTGAAATAATCAGAATTGAAGAAGAATCCGGTATCAGGGCGGATAAGCATTCGGAACGGATTTACTTTATCTGTAAAAAAAAAGTAAAAAGTAATATAAGCCGAAACAAAATTAATTTGCAAATCTGATAAACTTAATATGAAAAAAATAGTAGAATGTGTTCCCAATATTTCCGAAGGCAGAGATGAAACGATTATCAATGCATGCGCGGATGCAGTAAGAAGAGTTCAGGGTGTAACTCTGCTTGATGCAGATCCGGGGAAATCGACGAACAGAACAGTCTTTACATTTGTCGGTGATCCTGAATCCGTAACCGAAGCAGCATTTCAGTTTTCAAAAACTGCATATGAACTTATAGACATGACAAAGCATTCGGGTGAACATCCGCGGATGGGAGCGGTTGATGTTGTGCCGTTTGTACCGGTGGCAAATGTTACTACGGAAGAATGCGTTCAATGTGCCTTAAATTACGGTAGAAGAGTCGGTGAAGAACTCGGTGTTCCGGTTTATCTATATGAAGAAGCATCACTGAATCCGGAAAGAAAAATGCTGAAACAGATCCGTTCGGGAGAATACGAAGGATTAAAGGATAAAATTTACAAGCCCGAATGGAAACCGGATTTCGGACCTCAGGAATTTGTACCGAAGTCAGGAGCAACTGTAACGGGGTCGAGATTTTTTCTGATTGCATACAATGTTAACATTCTCGGAACAAAGGAACAGGCTCATAAAATAGCTTTAAATGTCCGGGAACAGGGAAGAGGCGAAGATTCTCCCGGCACACTGAAGGCAGTGAAGGGAATCGGCTGGTATGTCAATGAATACAATATGGCGCAGGTTTCCATGAATCTTGATAATTATTTGATTACTCCCCCTCATACTGCATTCGAAGAATGCGCAAAAGAAGCGCGTGAAATGAATCTTGCGGTCTGCGGAAGCGAACTCGTCGGATTAATTCCTCTTGAAGCGATGTTATCAGCCGCTGAATATTATATAAAAAAAGAAAATCTTTTTATACTTGACGAAATGCAGAAAATCAGGCTGGTAACAGACAGACTGGGCTTATCCTCAATCTCAGAATTCATTCCCGAAAAAAGAATCATTGAATACATGATAAAGGAAGATTCTTCGGAGCCGCTGGCATCTCTTACGGTAAGAAGTTTTGTCGAACTTGTCGGAGCCAGAACATCAGCTCCCGGCGGAGGAAGTGTATCTGCGCTAATAGCTTCACTCGGCGCAGCTCTCGGAGCAATGACAGGATGGATGAGTTACGGAAACAAGAAATTCGAACATCTTGACAAAGTAATGAGAAAGCTGATAGCACCTCTTCACAATAAAATGAAAGAGCTTATTCCCCTGATTGACGCCGATACGAATGCGTTTAATGACTATATGACGGCAATGAAAATGCCGAAGAATACTGACGGAGAGAAAAAACTCCGCAGCGAAAAAATGCAGGAAGGTTTGAAGAAAGCGATTTATGTTCCGCTTTCAGTAATGAGGATTTCGGATTCATGCTGGGAATGGATGATACTTATGGCGAAAGACGGCAACATATCTTCAGCAAGCGATCTCGAAGTCGGAGCCAAGTCTCTTGAGACGGGAATATGGGGTGCATATAAGAATGTAGAGATTAATATTCATTCGATTGAAGATGAGAATTATAAAAAGGAAATTCTTGATGAAGCAAATCTGATACTTGAGAATTCAGTGAAGAATCTCAAAAAAGTCTGCAGTACTCTTGAAAAACGGAAATGAAACCGGAAGAGTAATTTGTTTCTTTTTCATAAACCATAATTTATAGTGTTCTGAAAAAGAATTTAACATACATCATTTTATTTGTTCTGCTTGTAGCTGCTCCTGTAAAAGGATCAACAGACAGCAGTCTTGTGGCTTATTATCCGTTTAACAATAATGCGAATGATGAAAGCGGGAACGGAAATCACGGAACAAACTACGGGGCTGCGCTTTCAACAGACAGGTTCGGAACTGCAAACAGCGCATATTCATTCAACAGGAATTATATTGAAATTCCGAATTCGTCAAGTCTTCAGTCTCCCGTAAATTCTCTTACAGTTTCTTTCTGGACATACATTACACAATGGGATGCGGGTTTTGCTGCATTTCTTGCCAAATCAAATACGGCTTCTCAGGGACAATACGGATCAGCCGCTTCTTCTGTTCCTTATATTCAGTTTGATCTCGGAGGACAGTATTTAAGATTCACAAAAACCTTAAGCCGGAATATCTGGTATTTCATCTGTTACAAATGGGACGGACAAAAAATCAGATATTACATAAACGGCGCACAGACAGATTCTGCATCATTCACCGGACCTTTCATTTCGGACAGTTATCCGCTCCAGTTAGGCAGGCACACTTCAGGTACAGCAAAATATTTAAGAGGAAAACTCGATGATGTAAGAATTTACAAAAGAGCTCTTACTGATTCAGAGATTCTGAATCTGAGCAAAGAAAGATATCTTAATATAAAAATCATACCTCAGGGATTTTATAATACTCTAAATTCAAAATTAAACAAAAGCGATACCGTCAGAATATACCTGAGAGAATCAGTTTCACCTTTCAGAATCGCTGATTCGTCAAAAGCAGTAATTGATTCAGTGACATTTCAGGGAACATTCAGATTCTTCGTAAATCCGGGGTCTTATTATATTGTCTTAAATCACAGGAACAGCATTGAAACGTGGAGCAATCTTCCGTTTTATATTGATGAAACAAATTATACATATGACTTCACAACTTCCTATTCCCAGGCATACGGAAATAATTTATTTTTTAACGGAAGCAGGTACTGTATTTTCGGAGGGGATGTAAATCAGGATGAAACAGTAGATGCATCAGATTTAAGCAGCACGGAAAATGACGCTTATATTTCGGCTGCGGGATATTTAAAGACGGACATAACGGGTGATAATTATACAGACGCTTCTGATGTAAGCATTGTCGAAAATAATGCGGTCAGCAATGTAAGTTCCGTCAGTCCGCTGACGAATCTGGCACCGTGCAGTTTATCCTGTGAAAGATTTATTTCATGGTCAGGATTTCTGTGGTGTGTAAGAAGTTCAAATGAGACTAAATGTTATCCGGGACCTAATTATTATTCCGGAAGCAGCGATAATGTGAGGGTTGACAGTTCGGGAGACCTGCATCTCCGGATTACCAAACGGAACGGGAAATTTTATTGCGCAGAACTCTTTACTGTAGAGGCTGTCAGTTACGGCTTATACACATTCTACGTTACCGGAAGGCTTGATACGCTTGACAGAAACATAGTCGCTGGAATTTTCACATGGAACGACAAAAACTGTCTTACAAACGCAAACAGTGAAATTGACATAGAATTTACGAGATGGGGCAAGGAAGGAAATCCCGATGTGATTGAATATTCCGTACAGCCTGCAAACGGCGGGAATGAAACCGAAAGATTTACATCATGGCCTTTGCAGTATACAGGAAACAATACGGTTCATTTCATGAACTGGACTCCGAATCTGATTTACTGGTCAAGTTATAAGGGGCATACGAACCCGCCGTCTGAAAACGATCTGATTTCTTACTGGTCGTTTAATACAAACAATCCACCGAAGAGCAGTGAAAACTGCAATTCAAATCCGATAATAATTCCTGATCCGGAAGACAATACACAAATTAATCTGAATTTCTGGTTAAACCACGGAAGTTATCCTTCCGACAATGCTGAAGCTGAAATAATTATTCACAGGCTGGAATATCTTCCGGAAGTTTATGCGAGATAGAGAATTCCTTAATGCTGCCTTAACTGCCAAAAATAATTGATATATGATTTTGCCGGGTTTCACGGTTCATAAAACACAGCAGATGATTATATCAGTGAATCCAAACGATTACAGGCAAAGGCAACTGCTTTAATGTTAAATCCAGTACAGCTGCGGGCTGTTAGTAAATAATACTGATTTCGGAATTATTACACATCATTTTCTGGCACATTGAGCTGATCCCTCATCCGCATGCTTTATGATTTGAAATAAGAAATTTTTTTAATTAGTTTTTAAAAAAATACTGCTGTATTAAAGAAAAAGAATTAAATAAAGACAAACCTCCCCGTTTAGAAAAGACATCTCAGAATTTAAGCGCATTAAGAAATATTGTGCTTGATCTTGTAATAGTTTCAGTAATTTTTGTAATCTGCCTGCTTATTTATAAGGAAGTAAAAAAAGATACCATAATAATTGAGCCTTTTCAGATTCCGCTTGACCTTGAGAAACAGAATATTACAGGTCAGGCAATTGTAAACAAGCTTATAGATAAAATAGAAGTAATTAAGCAGAAAGCCGATACTTCATACAAGAATCTTGACTTCAAGCCGGTGTTTTTTGACTCACAATTGGAAATAGTAATTCCGGGATCGGGCATTTCACTTAAATCACTTCTTCAGAATGTAAAAAACTTTCTCGGGAAAAAGCAAACTCGGATATCGGGGGAGGTTGTTCTGAACGGAGGCAGGATAAATCTTACTGTAAGAGTACTGGGTGAGCCATCAAAAACTTTTACCGGCGAACTTGCAGATCTTGATTCTCTGCTGGAAGATGCAGCAAGATATATACTCATATATACTCAGCCGTATCTCCTGGCATATTATCTTTATTACAATTACTCTGATGACAAGACAGAAGCTCTTGAAATGATACAATATTCACTGACTCACGATCCGAAGGATGACGATGCTATGGCTTATACTTTAGATGGTTTTATAAAGTATGACGAAAAGAAATATGAAGAATCAATCAGGCTTTATAAAAAAGCCCTTGATATTGATCCTGAATATACTGATGCATACAACGGCTGGGGTTTTTCTCTGTTTGAAATGAAAAGGTATGACGAAGCGGTTGAACTGTACAAAAAATCAATCAGTATAAATCCTTCAAATATGTATGCTTATTATTACTGGGCTCTGCTTCTCGAAGAACAGGGAAAGATTAATGAAGCAGATGAAATGTTTAACAATGCGCTTGAAAGAGATCCGAAAAACGGTGAAGTACTTAATGATTATGCAAGATTTCTGATCAGGACCGGTAAATTTGACAAGGCATATGCTCATCTTGAATCTGCGCTTGAAATAAATCCGAAAGATGCGGAAGCATTTTTAAATCTGGGAAATTATTATTTTGAACAGAAAAACTATCCCGAAGCTCTTGCTAATTATCAGAAGGCGTATGAATTTAATCCTGCTTCCGTGAAAGCGTATACGGGAGAAGGAAAAGTTCTTTCGTTGATTTCAGACACGGCTTCACCGAAACAGAGTTTTATTAAAGCCATCGAACTTGATTCCTTATCTGAGGAAATTTACACTGAAATGGGAAAAGCATATTATGCGCAGAATAAGCTGCCGGAATCTTCGGAAATGTTTTATAAGTCAATACAGCTTGATTCTTCCGATAAAGATGTATTTGTAATGCTGGGTGAAGTTCTGGTTAAAACGGGAAAAAGCAACGAAGCAATACATGTTTATAAAAAAGCGCTTAGACAGCCCGGAAGTGACAGCGCTTTCTTTCTGGAGAAAATCAGAACTGCTGAAAAATCCGAATAATCCTCTTTTTAAAATAAATTCAGTTAATCAGTCCCTGAATATAATCAGCCAGCCAGTTATTTCTTGTTCATTGTCACAGACATGTTTTTAAAATGTCTAAATGTTAACAAATCATACTGCAATGAATATTAAATCCGTTACATTAAAATTAATAATTATAGTTTTGTTTATTTTTATTTCTTCATGCGGAAGTTCATCTGACTTCACCGATAACAAAGCAGATGTTAATGCAATAAAAAAAGCCGATACTGACTTTTGCATGTATGCCGTCAAAGAAGGATTTTTCAATGCATTTCTGAGGTATGCCGATAACGGCATTATCAAATTCAGTGACGGGAGATTTCCCGTGATAGGAAAGAAAGCTTTATCCGAAAGCTTCAAAGGAAAACCCGGACCGAAAAATTTAATATGGAGTCCGGAATACGGAGAAGTTGCCAGATCAGGCGAACTCGGATACACCTGGGGCAATTGGACAATGAAAACCGAAGACACTACTTACTACGGAAATTATTTTACGGTATGGAAGAAACAGAATGACGGAAGCTGGAAAGTAAAACTTGACGGCGGCAACTCTACTCCGCCTGTTCAGGATTAATTCATATAAGCGTGAAATAATCCTCGTTGCCGAAATAATGATGCCTGATGACTTTTGCTTTTACAAGATTTACAAGAGTCCTGCTTGCTCTGCGTTCTGAAATATTTGCAAGTTTCTTAAAACCTTTTACCGTTATCTTTTCATTCAGGTTAAGATAATCGAAAAGTGACTTTTCAATCATGCCGATCGTGATTTTAAGAGGAGGAGTATCGGCATTGGAGTTTCTCAGGATTTTCACTGTCTCTTTTGATGCAAGAATGCTTTTGTCGTTCAGCCGTATATAAACTTTTGATTCATCGCTTTCATTATCTGTAATGAGCCTGTGGGGTTTAATTCTGCTTTCACTTATATGAACAACAACGATATCCTTGTTTTTCAGAAGCATTACATCAGTATCAAATTCAACTTCCGGTTCGCAGTAAAATTTCGCCGCTGTATTTATGAGTTCAAGTTCTCCTTTTTCGCTTTCGACACCTTTGATGCTCTTATCATCATCTATTCCGAAAAGTATTATACCGCCTTTTGAATTTGCAAAAGCAATCATTTCCTTTGCGATTTTTTCCGGGGAAGAGAATTTTCTTTTAAACTCAACTTTATCGTTTTCGCCGCCTTCTATTAATTCGTTTAGTTCAACGAGATACATTTGCCGGTTATTTAAATTAATCTGTCTTTTAAATTATTTTTTCTGTCTATATAATCCTGAAGAATTATCTGTGCTGACAGGCTGTCAACGAGACCTTTCTCGCGTCTTTTGAATTTTTTCATTCCGGAATTCATCAGACCTGTTTCGGCAATGCTGCTGGTAAGTCTTTCATCAAAAAATTCTATTACGGCATTTACCGAATTATTTTTAAGAAAAGATTCCAGTTTATTCCTGAATTCTTCGGTCTTTAATGTCTGAATTGTTTTTTCGGATTTAAAGTTTACAGGATATCCGATAATTATTTCCGATACATTTTCCGATATGATTAACTTCAGCAGCTTATTCAGAAGTTCCGAATCGTTAATAAGATAATCCCTTGAAAAGGAATATTTTTTATTTTCATCCGAAACCGCCACGCCGATCCGCTTTTCACCGTAATCCAGCGCAAGATATTTTGAATCTGGTTCCGGTCCGCTTAAAGTCTCACTCAATTTTCTTAAGATAAATTTTCAGAATTTTTCCGGGTTTAAAATGTATTTTCCGTCTTCCCGGAACAAATATAAATTCGCCTGTTTTTATATTACGGGCTTTGGGTTTAGGTTTGGTTTTTTTAACCTCAAACACTCCGAAATCCCTGATTTCTATTCTCACAACCGGATCGGCTTCCATTATCAGTTCAAGCATTGAATCAAAAAATGTATCCGATATTAATTTAGGCGTCAGCAGTCTTCCGGAAAGTTTTACTTCTATTTTCTGTTCGATGTCTTTTCTTGTAAAAGTCTTAACACGATTCTTTTTAATTAAGGATATTTTTTTATCTGTCATTTCTGTTTTACTGTTTGTCTGAATCTTTTATAATACAAAAAGGAAGAAAATAAAATCAGTATAAGGGATACAAAATACAGATATGTGTTTATTTTCAGAGAAAGCTGACTGTTTATCACTGCAAAGAGAATTATCAGTCCTATGCTGAACACTGCTATTTTACCGGCTGTATTCGACATTAAACGAATATCCTTTTTCCTGTCAAGATAAATTCCGAATACCGAAATCAGTATATCTCTCAGTACGACAACCGCCACAAACCATAAAGGAATTTTGCCGAGATATAAAAGTATAAGCGCAATTACCGTTACAGAAATTTTATCGGCAAGAGGATCAATAATCTTTCCGGATTCAGATACCAGATTCATTTTTCTGGCAAGAAATCCGTCAAGAAGATCTGACAAATACATACATAGAACTAAAATAATTATTAGTGTATTTTGTCCCTCAAAATCAGTTAACAGCAGATATGAAACCGGGATCAGAAGAATTATTCTGACTGCAGATATTAAATTCGGAAGTAAGAAAATATCACGCTGATTTATCACGCTTTGAAAATAATCAAATTAAGAAAAAAAAGTAATAATCAAATAAAAAGAATCTTCCTTGAAAAGAGTTTATTTTGACAATGCATCGACTACAAAAACCGACAATGAAGTCCTGAACGAAATGCTTCCTTATTTCAGCGAATATTTCGGAAATGCTTCATCAGTTCATTCACAGGGAAAAACCGCAAAGGTTCTTCTTGAAGATGCAAGGGACACCGTTGCTGCTTTTATAGGTGCAAATCCAAGGGAAATATTTTTTGTGAACAGCGGCACGGAAGCCGCAAATTTTGCTCTGAAAGGTACTGCGTTTAAGTTTCTCGGGACGGGAAAAAGGCACATTATCACAACTTCCATTGAGCATCTTGCCGTCCTTGATACAGTCAGATATCTTGAATCAAAATTTAATTTCGAAGTTACATACATCAGGCCTACTTCAGACGGGAAAATCAATACGGAAGACATTAAGGCGGCTGTAAGACCGGATACTTTTCTCATTTCAGTAATGCATTCGAACAATGAAACCGGAAACATTAACGACATAAAGGAAATAACTGAAGCTGCAAATGAGAATAATATAATCATGCACACAGATTCAGTTCAGAGTATTGGCAAAGTCAGAATCAATGTTAAAGATCTGAATGTGAATTTTGCTTCTGTATCTGCTCACAAGATTTACGGACCGAAGGGTATAGCAGCTCTGTATATAAAAGACAGGACGCCGGTCGAGAAGTTTATTCACGGAGGAAAACAGGAAAGAGACATGAGAGGCGGGACTGAGAATATTCCTGCAGCTGCCGGATTCAGGAAAGCGGTTGAACTGGCAGATTCCAGGTTTCAGAAAGATACTGAACATTATCAGATTCTTAAGAAACATTTGACAGAAAAGTTAAAAGGTTTATTCGGGGAATATGTGATGTTCAACTCTGACAATAAAAACTGTCTTCCTAATATTATCAATGTTTCCTTTGACAGGGACAATTTAATTTATGACGAAGAAATGCTGCTTATAAAACTTGATTTGAAAGGCATTTCAGTTTCGGGAGGATCAGCATGTACAGCCGGAACACACAAGCCGTCGCATGTACTGCTTGAATCGGGAAGAGACAGGTTGACAGCGCTGGGTTCACTGAGAATTTCATTCGGAAGGGAAAACAATACAGAGGAGACGGATTACTTTGCGGAATGTCTGAAAGAAATAATCAGAATAAAATAAAAATCATTTCATTTTTTTCAGGTCAAGATGATCATCAAGATTATCTTCTTCGCTGAATTTGTGTTTTTTGAAAAGAATGTTCTTCAGGCTTACAATAATACCGCTGAAAATATAAAAAATGCAGAAAGTAAATGAACCCTCGCCTCCGGTTGCAATAACTATAACGGCGGCAATTAGCACAATAATGTAGACTATGGGATTTTTTTTAACAGAATGAAGAGAAGGTTTCGGCAGGCTTTCATATTTAATTTTGCTCACCATAAGGAAAGGCAGCAGCAAAGCCAGAACTGTCAGGACAGTTTCGCTCAGCTTCGGCGAAAAGATCTTATCATGATAAAACAAAATATAGCTGACTACAGTCAGCGCAGACATCGGAGCAGGCAGCCCGTTGAACTTATCCTTGTCAAAACCGACTAACTGAATATTGAATCTCGCAAGACGAAGCGCGGCAAAAACCATTAACAGCGAAGAAATCACTATGCCTATATCGCCGAGTTCTTTTAAATAAACAGAATAGATCAGAAACGAAGGAGCGGCTCCGAAAGAAATTACATCAGAAAGAGAGTCAAGTTCGACGCCGAATTCACTGGAAGAATCAGTCAGTCTTGCAGCAAGACCGTCAACTGCATCGAACAGTGTTGCAAACACTATAAACAGAGCTGCAGTAATGTAATCACCTTCCGAAGAATTTATAATGGAAAGAAATCCGCAGAATGCATTAAGTATCGTGAATAAACTCGGAATGAATTTTTTAGAAATATACATTTAAATCTCAGCTATAATAGTTTCTCCGCCTGTTGTTTTCTGATTTAATGAAACTGAAATTTTCGCATCCTTCTTAAGAAGAATATCAACTCTGGATCCGAATTTGATCATTCCGAATCTTTCGCCTGCTTCAACGGAATTACCCTCACTGATTTCATATACGATTCTTCTTGCCACAAAACCGGCTATCTGTTTGAAAAGCACTTTCCTGCCAGTGGATTTATCCTCAATTCCGATTACTGATCTTTCGTTTCTTTCAGATGACTTATGATCAAAGGCAACAATATAATCGCCTTTAATATATTTCAGATAAGTCACTGTACCAGACATCGGAATTCTGTTGACATGAACATTTAAAGGAGAAAGAAAAATACTTATCTGAAAAAGCTCTTCTTCGTCCTTAAAAAAATCCCTTTCGTTATTTACTACGGTTTCTGCAATCACAACTTTCCCGTCTCCGGGAGAAATAATCATACCCGGTCTGTAATTTCCGGGAAGTTTCCTTTCGGGATCCCTGAAGAAATAAAGCGTAAACAGCCAGATAAAAACACACAGTAGAATAATCAGGTATTTTACCGGATTATTATTAATGAACAGCGAAATCAGAACAAGCAAAGCCGTGACGGCAAACACTTTAACGATTGTATCTTTACCGTAACCAGTAAGTTTAAACAATTTATGCCTCAGCCAGTCTTTTATTGATTTCCTGATATGCTTCTTCGACTTCACCCAGATCAAATCTGAATCTGTCCTTATCCAGTTTCTTATTTGTTTCTGAATCCCACAGTCTGCATGTATCGGGAGATATCTCATCAGCAAGCAGAATGTTGCCGAATCTGTCTTTTCCGAATTCAAGCTTAAAATCCACAAGCTTTATTCCGTGCTTCAGAAAATATTTCCTGAGAATTTCATTTACAGCAAGCGTCATTTTTTTAATGATGCCGAGATCAAACTTGTCAGCAAGCTTCAGTGCATAAATATGATCTTCATTAAAAAGAGGGTCTCCGAGTTCGTCTGATTTGTAATAATATTCAATTACAGGATTTTCAAGTTCTATACCTTCTTCAAGCCCGAACTTTTTTACAAGACTGCCGGCAGTTATGTTTCTGCATACGACTTCAATTTTGATAATATCAACTTTTCTGACAAGCATTTCAGTAGGCGACAATTTTTCAAGAAAGTGAGTAGGAATGGCATTCTCTTTCAGCTGATTGAAAATATAGGTCGAGATCTGATTGTTAAGTTCTCCTTTATGCGGAATTTTGTCTTTCTTCAGACCGTTAAAGGCAGTCGCATCATCTTTAAATTCCTGCAGATAAATTTCTTCCTTATCCGTTTTGTAAATTTTCTTAGCTTTCCCTTCGTAAATTAATTCTTTTTTTTCCATCGGATATTTAGTTTTTATAAATTACTCAATTTGAAAGATAAATTCTATAAAATACACATAACCGGAAGTGATTCGATTTTCAGAATCCTCACGGTAAATTTCCGTCTTTGCTGAAATATCCCGGATCCTTCAGAAAATAAATTTTTCCATTAACATCAAAAAATAATTTGATTAAATTAACTTCATAATTTAATTCAGAAGAAATTGCCGTTAAATAAAAAATCCAAAATTGCATTGTTCATACTGATGACAGGAGCAATATTCTGGCTCGGAGCCATAAATGTAAGATTCTTCATAGGAAATCAGCTGCTGAATTACGACGAGTTTAATTTCAGAACAAGCATACCGCCCGATGAGGAAAATCAGATATTCAAAATGATTTCAGATTCGTCTTTAATGATTATGGCTGTTTATCCGGTTGTCTTTATTGCAGCAATTGTATTTCTGAGAAACTGCAAAATAAATCTGCGCGAAAATCCGTGGCTTCTGATGTCGGCTGTATTGTTCTTTGTGTTTGTTCCGGTGGAAATTTATACTTCATATATTGATCTTAAGTTTATCATGCTTTTCGACAAAAGACCTGCAAATCACGACCGGCTGCTTGAACTCTTCGGAGAAAGGATAGGATTTCTCAGAGGTGTACCCTGGATTGCCGTGATGAGTTATTATACAATTATCTGGCTTGCCGTATTCAAACCTCTGAAGAAATCAACTGCAGAGCTTGAGGAGGAGGAAAAGAAAATTCAGGATACTCACGGATATAAATATATTTTTCATGAAGATGATGATCTTATTATTAACGAATCAAAATAAAACCATACGATTTTAATACTGTTTATAAAAAAATTATTTATCCGGAATCCGATTGGCAAAATTAATAAAGAAAGCACCGAAGGCAGTAAATGACGAGAAAAAGGACAGACTCATACAGGAACTTCTGGAAGTTCTGAACAGACTCGGATTATCCGTCAGAATTGAAAAAGGAGTTTTCAAAGGCGGGTTTTGCCTGCTCAGGGAGCAGAAAATATTTCTTCTCAATAAAAATCTTGATCAGGACAGAAAAATAAGTATTTTGCTCAGGCAGATTTCAGAATCCGGAACCGATGATATTTTTTTAAAACCGCAGATCAGGGAAATGATTGAAAAAGAATCCGGCGCTGACAAGCTCCTATAATACCTTAACCAAATCGTTAAATGAAAGTAATTTTACTCGGGACAGGAACTTCACAGGGTGTTCCTGTTATCGGTTGTAACTGTGAAGCATGCACTTCTTCAAATCCGAAAGATAAAAGATTAAGGACTTCAGCTTATATCGAAACAGACGGTCAGATAATCCTTATAGATACATCGATTGATTTCAGGCAACAGATGCTGAAAAATAAACTTACGGATGTTGATAATGTTCTTTATACACACCATCATGTCGATCATATTTATGGAATGGATGATCTGAGAATGATTACACAGAAGTATGACAAATTTATCGGTCTTTACGGCAGTGAAAAAACCCTGGATGAAATGAAGATTACATTCCGGTATGTGTTTGACGAGCAGCTTATAAAATACAAATCCGTTCCGCTGGTAAAATTCAATGCGATAAAAAATGAAAAGTTCAGGATTAATAAAACGGAGATTACTCCCGTAGAATGCATGCACGGCAATCTTAAAATTTTCGGATACAGAATAAATAATTTTGCGTATCTGACAGACTGCAGCGCAATATCGGACGAAGAATTAAAAAAACTTGAGGGGCTTAAAGTTCTCGTGATAAATGCCCTCCGCATAAGACCGCATCCGACGCATTTTAATTTACAGCAGGCGATTGAAATTTCAAAAAGAGTAAAGCCGAAAAGAACCTGTTTCACTCATCTTACGCATGACATTCTTCATGACAAAATAAACTCAACACTTCCTAAAGGCACCGAGCTAGCATACGACGGGCTGGAATTTAATTTGTAAAATGAAAAATACTTTAATTAAGGCATCTCTTGAAGCAGGTAAAATTCTGAAAGAAAATTTTGAGGGTAATTTCAAGATATCAAGCAAGGATGTTGTATCCAATCTTGTCACTGAAATTGACAAGAAATCGGAAGACAGGATAATAGAAATAATTAAATCTGATTTTCCCGGACATGATATTATTTCCGAAGAAGCCGGTTCTCTTTATCAGGATTCTGAATTCAAATGGATAATTGATCCGATAGACGGAACCGTGAATTTCGCACATTCAATTCCGCTTACATGTGTGTCAATTGCGCTGGAGAAAAAAGGCGAAGTGATTCTCGGAGCAGTGTTTAACCCTATTTCAGGCGAATTTTTCTTTTCGGAAAAAGGTAAAGGCGCGTTTCTGAATGATACGGCAATCAGTGTTTCCAAAAACGGTGATTTCGGTAAGTCGCTTCTTGTAACGGGATTCCCGTATGATTCGAGCAGTTACAAACCAGATCCGGTTTCCGTATTCAAAAAATTCATTATGCTTGACATTCCAATCAGGAGACTCGGTTCGGCAGCGCTTGATTTATGCTGGACTGCATGCGGAAGATTTGAAGGATTCTGGGAGTATAATCTTAATGCATGGGATGTAGCAGCCGGATTCCTGATTCTTACCGAAGCCGGGGGAAAGGTGACGAACTTTAAGGGAGAAACATTTTCGGTTTACGGCAAACAGATTCTCGCTACAAACGGTCTCATTCATAACAACATGCTTGAAGTGATCAGTAATTAAAAAAGCCGGATGAATTGCTTCTTCCGGCTTTGTTATGTTTGATAAAAATCAATACTTGTTCTGACGATGAATTTTATATTCTTATTTCAGCAGAACCATTCTTCTTGTCTGAACAAAATCAGCAGTCTGCATTTTATAGAAATACACACCGCTCGGATAATCCGATGCGTTAAAAGTTACTTCGTATTTTCCCGGGCTGAGTATTTCATTAACGAGAACCTCCGTTTCCCTTCCGACAGCATCAAAGACAGTTACTTTTATATTCTGTGATTTTGCCACATCAAATTTTATTCTGGTTTCCGGGTTGAACGGATTAGGAAAATTATTTTCGAGGCTGAATTTTTCCGGGACAATGCTTGAAATAATATTTATTCCGACATTTGTCCTGACAAATGTTACGAGGAATAATCCCGCGCTTGAAGCAGAATCGTAACCGTTATATGTCCATGCTCTCCAGGAACATCTGACAGAATCATTAGTGGTCCCGAGTCTCTGAGCGAGTGAATCAAGCTGACTGTTTCTGAAGCTTATTACAGTATCCGCTCCGTTATTGTCGCTAGTGTACAGATAGTCGGTGCTTGTTCCGATTTTTCTGAATTTCAACTTATATCTGAGAGAAGGATGTGTGCCCGAACTCTGCCATACAAACTGCTGTACTGACGTCCCGTTAACTGAAGTCTCTATCCTTGTCGTAGAAGGCGGTGTCAGCTGAACAAATGTATTGTAGTTCAGAATTATTCTGAATGAAGCGTCGCTGGTATCTCCCTCCGAAGAATTTGAGGAATTCAGAATTCTGACTTTTGCCTGATTAGTATATCCTATATAAGGAATCGTCCACTGATATTCTCTGAGCTGTGCTGATACATTGTTCTGAATTGTATTCCATGAATTTCCGTTGTCCGATGAATATTCAAGATTGACATTGCCTGTGAGGGATGTTCCCCAGAATATTTTTGTCTGAGTAAGAGTTCTGAATGTTTCACCGCCGTTTGGATAAGCAGTAAATACCGGTCTTTCAGATGCCGGAATACAGGAAGCAGCTTCGGCAGTATTTCTGATAAGCGCTTCCGGCTGAGGACCGAAATCCATTCTTACAGTTCCGCCTTCTGTATCACAGTAACTCATGATTGTTCCCTCAGTCGGATGCAAAGGTCCGCTGTAACATCCTCCTTCAACATAATAACAAGTATCAATCGGTCCGCCGACCCATGAGCAGGCATGTGTATGCGGAGAGCCGAAGTTGTGACCTAATTCGTGAGCAATTACTTCTACATCATATGAATAAGCGGGCAAATTGTTTATTATTCCGAGCACAGCGCTCAGTCCGTAACCGTATGTATAACTGCACAATGTATTAAGATATGCAATCCCGCCGACATCGATGCTTGTTCTTCTGCTGATAAGGTGAGCAACTACTCTCTGCACGCTGCCCTGAGTATTTATCCAGTCACTCTGGAACTGATTCAGAAGAGTGCTTCCGTTAGTAGCAGTATACGGATCCTGAGTTGTCCAGACTCTCAGATATCCAACGGTAAGTTTAATATTCATGTCTTTTGCATAAACTGCAGATGCTGCTGATGTCAGCGCAAGAGCGTATGCAGATGCATTTGCTACTGAGCTTCCGAAAATGTTATATGTGAAAAAATCAACATCTATTGCAATTTTCGCATCAATCAGAGTAGCCGTTCCTGCATCAGACTGTTTTCCGTAGATATCGTGTATTCTTCTGGTAATTTCTTCCGGAACTCCGAATGCATCAGAGCCGCATCTGAAATCATTCTGATGCTTAAGATTTCTTTCATTGTAAATTATGTAATCTTCAGTTTCATTTTTGTTGACATCTGTCAGACTTCCGATAACATAAGTATCCTTTCCTGATATAATCAGTCCGAGAATTTTCCCGTTGAAAAAATTCAGAGTAACAAGTGAATTTTCATCTCCGGTGACTGTTCCTTTATAAGAAAGAATTAAATTTCTCAGATCAGTTTCCTTGTTTCCGTCGGCAGTACGTTCATAAAATTTTGCATCAGGAGATAAAATCTCGAATCTCTCGAGTTTAATATTTACTGACCTGTTAATTTCAATCGGCATATCAAGACTAATGCGCAGTTCTTTCTTTTCGGAAATATCCGTGTATATGTCTCTGTCAATGTTGACTATAATCCCGCCGTCAACAGATTTTTTAAAATCTGCCTGAGAATTATCCGTCTTTTCACGGTTAATGCTGAAAAGCCCGCTTCTGTTATCCTGTGAGTAAAGATTTGTAAAGATTAATAGGAATAAAATCCCTGTAATTATTTTCATGTTTAATTTTATTTTATAAAAAAAGACAGGAATAATAGAATAAATTCCTGCCTTAAATTAAATATTTTAAAAAGATGATTTACTGCATTGTCGGATCGATATCACAGGAAAACTTCAGGTCTTTCTGCGGAGTATCGGGATCGTTTGTAAATACAACGATATGTTTTTCCTGATGTCCTTCTCTGCCCTGAGTATTGAAAGTTACTTTAATCTCGCCGCTTTCGCCTTTTGCATATTCATTTTTACCGCCTGTAGTAGCGCCGGTGCAGCCGCAAGATGGCTGAACTTTTTCAATAATAAGGGTTGATTTTCCCTTATTTGTGAATTTAAAGGAATACTCTACCTGTGGTCCCTGAGGTATTTTTCCGAAGTCATGATATTCTTCTTCAAAAACCAGCTTGGCTGAACTGATCGAAGCTGCTATCTTTGAATTGTTTAAAAGAAAAAACATCACAGCGGAAATAACAAGCAATCCTAAAACAAAAAAACCTGTTTTGGCTGCCTTTGACTGAATGAATTTGTTCATTGCTGTTTCTCCCTGATTATTTTTGATTTTATAAAAATTATGATTGACGACGCCAGAAGAAGTATATCCTCGGCTATTCTTTGTAAAATATCACTTTTTTCTGTCACTGTTTCAAGTGAAAAACATCCGCAGGCAATATCTAAACCTCTGGCGTATGCCTGCGATAATGCAATAATAAAAACTATTAAAAGTGACGTAATTATAAAGGAACTTCCTCTTAAAAAAATTCCAAGAATAAGAAATATCCCTGTTACAAGTTCGATAAACGGAATTACAATTGCCATGATATTAATTACAAAATCAGGCATAAATTTGTAATTGTATATTGCTCTGGCAAAAGCTTCCTGATTTGTTACTTTATCAATTGAAGCATATAAAAAGAATCCTCCGACAATCAGTCTTAACAGAATCAGGAAATATTTGTTTGATAAAAAATTCATTTTTATCTGATTTTAAATTTTATTTTTCTGTAGGATATCCGAGTTTAACCCACTCCTTGTATCCATTTAGAAATATCTTAACATCGTTATATCCGATTTTTGCCATTTCATAGGCATTGTCAATGCTGATCTCACATGAATCACTGCTGCAGTATGAAACATAAATATCTTCCTTCGGAAAGTTCTTCAAAATTTCCAGCTTCTCTTCCTTTGTTTTGTCTTTAAACATTTTGTAATCAATATTAACCGCTCCTTTAATATGACCTTCGCTGAATTCTGCAGGTTCTCTTCCGTCAATAAATATTACATTCGCATCAAACAGTTCCTTTGCAGCTTCTACGGGTATATTTACCGGCTGATAAAATCCGTCTTTGTTTAACTTGCCTCTTTCCTTAAATGCTGATTTGGTTTTTGCCTTAGAACTGTCAATTGCAAATCTGTCGCTGTAATTCTCAAAAAGCGGAATGCCTTTCGGGCTGACGCTGTTAACCGCAAATCCGAGAACGGCGCTGATTATCAATATTATGAGTATTTCAGTCAATAAACTTCTTTTCATTATAAATTAAGTATGAAATTAATTTTCAAATAAACTTTTAGTGCTTCCGGAAATCTTTTTTGGATTAATTCCGAGATGCCTGTATGCCAGATCCGTAGCTTCTCTTCCTTTAGGCGTCCGTTTAATAAAACCTTCAATAATAAGAAACGGTTCATAAACATCTTCAATAGTTCCCGGATCATCGCCGACTGAAGCGGCAATTGTTGATAATCCCACGGGTCCGCCGTTGTATTTCATAATTATTGTTTCGAGAATTTTCTTATCCATTTTATCCAGACCGTATTCGTCCACATCCAGGGATGAAAGCGCATAATCGGCAATTTCCCTGTCAATCTTTCCGTCACCTTTAACTATTGCAAAATCCCTTGTCCGTCTGAGAAGCCTGTTTGCAATTCTCGGAGTCGCCCTGCTTCTTCTTGCTATTTCAACTGCTCCTTCACCGGAGATTTTTATGTTCATTATTCTTGCCGAGCGCTTTACTATTTCTATCAGATTATCCGTAGCATAATAATCGAGACGGCAGTTAATCCCGAATCTGTCAAGCATCGGAGAAGAAAGCAGCCCCTGTCTTGTCGTTGCTCCGATCAGAGTAAATTTCTCAAGTTTGATCGGGATGCTTCTCGCCGCCGGACCCTGATCAATCATAATATCAAGCTTGTATTCTTCCATTGCCGAATACAGAAACTCTTCCACAACTTTCGGAATTCTGTGAATCTCATCAATGAAAAGCACTTCATTTCTTTTCAGCTTTGTAAGCATTCCGGCAAGATCTCCGGGTTTTTCAATTATCGGTCCTGATGTTGAAACAATATTTGTATTGAGTTCATTTGCGATAATATTGGCAAGTGTCGTCTTCCCAAGCCCCGGCGGACCTGTGAACAGAATATGATCAAGTGTTTCATTCAGAAACTTTGCGCTCTCTATAAATACTCCGAGATTTTCCTTTACTTTATCCTGTCCGATAAAATCGGCAAATTTTCCCGGTCTTATTAATGAAATAAAATCGTTTTCAAAAACTTCATCTTCAATCGTCATTTCCGAAGTGTTTATCTTAACTTTACTTTTCATTGTGTAAAAATAATGTTAATTTTGAATACAAACAATTTTATTAAGTATAATCCCGTGTAAATTTCCGGATGCAGAAAGAACCATCCCTTGTTAAACAGATTGAATTCGTCGTAACCGTAAGAAGAATAAAACTTCTCGGCATTGCAATAACCGTAGGATTGATAGTAATATTTCTTTCCGGACTCTTTGTTGCCGGAAGTAATTACAGGGAGAATTTTGAAATCGTAAATCTGATCTCATTACTGCTGCTGGTCGTTATCTTCTTTCTTACTTTTTTCCTCAGGAAACATATGCTGAAAAAAGTAAATACCGGAAATATTTCCGTCGCTTATTTCAATGCTCACGTGATTCCTTTTGCCGTAATGGACTTCGGCGCATTATTCTGCATTACCACTAACCTTTTTGTAAACGGGAATATTCTTTACGCATCTCTCGGACTTCTGATTTCTGTAGCGGGAATGATAATTAATTTTCCGAATGAAGAATATTTCGATAAAATAAGCGGTTAACGTTTTTCGGGAATTTCTTAAAGCAAATACAGCCATCTGAACAGCAGGTAAAGACTGAATCCGTCTTTGATTATCCCGTCTCTTATCATGCGTATAATTTCATCTTTTGAAAACCAGCGCGATTCAAGAATTTCATTTCCGTCAAGCTCGGATGAAGTTTTTACGGTATTTTTTGCATAATAGCAGTGAAAGATCTGATTGCTCGAACCGATTGAAGGGAAATAATTTCCGAGGTATGTCAGATTTTCTCTTACTGCTTCACATCCGGCTTCTTCCTTTAACTCTTCCAGCACACAGTCAGAATGATGCATATCCGGAGGAATGGTTCCCGCCGGCACTTCCCAGCTGTAATAATCATTAATATATCTGTAATTTTTTACGAGAATAACTTCTCCGTCTTGATTTTCCGCAACTATACCCGCGCCGTTTCTGTGAAAACCTATTGCTTCAAACTCAATAACCGAATTATCCGGCAGCTGAACTTTATCTACATTTATATCCACCCAGTTTCCGGCAAATCCTTTTTCAGTGCCGAGGATTTTCCAGAATTTATCTTCATTCATAAATTATTATTTAAAAAAATAAAGCCCGGATAAATCAGGGCTTTATAAAATTCAGTTAAGAATATTTAAAATTAATTTTTAGCGGGTGAATCTGACGGATTAAGAATCAGGATTCCCGTAGCGTCGATTTCAAAAGCTTTCTGAGGACCTTTAATGTCTTCAGGTTTTACAGAAGGATCCTTGGATTCTTCGGCATAATGCTTTGCATCTTCCTCTGATATCTCAGATATTTTGAATACTCCGTAAACAACTGCATCCCTTCCGGCAATATCTTTCGGGAGGAAAAATTCATGACCGGTTTTAACCCTGGTGCTGTTTACTCCGTCTGACATTGTCATCCAGCATCCCATTGCCTGACAAACTTCCGATACATTGCCTTTTAAGAGCACTGTTTTGCCGTTGCTTGATTCAGGCGAGGCAATAAATTCAGAATAACTAACGGGTGTCATTCCCTGATCATATTCCTGACCGTAAAGTATTCCGCCGTCAAGCTGCTTTCCAACAGGCTCGTCGCTTTTCATGCTTTCATGTTCGCTTTTCATATTGTCATTCCCGCTTTTCATGTTGTCATTCTGAGAAAATGAAACAGTTGCGCTTACGGCAAATATTGTTAATACAAAGAAAATTGTTTTTGCAAGATTAAACATTTTTATTCCTTTCTGTGGTTTTAAGTTTTGTAAATTTAATAAATACAGCTGATAACCGAAATCTATAAATCTTTCAGAAAAAATTTGCGATCTCCCTTCCGAATTCAGAGCAGCTTACTTCAGTTGCTCCGAGCATCTGCTCGGCAAAGTCAAATGTAACCCTTTTGCTTTCAATAGCTTTCCTTACTCCGTTATCAATTAATCCTGCCGCTTCAATCCATCCGAGATAATTCAGCATCATCATTCCGGACAGAATCAGAGAAGAAGGATTGACTTTATCCAGCCCGGCAAATGCCGGAGCGGTACCGTGAGTAGCCTCAAAAACCGCATGACCGGATATATAGTTGATATTTCCTCCCGGAGCAATACCGATTCCTCCAACCTGAGCCGCAATCGCATCAGAAAGATAATCTCCGTTCAGATTTGTCGTGGCAATTATGTCAAAATCATCGGCATGAGTAATTACTTTCTGAAGAGTATTGTCTGCAATTGCATCCTTAATTATGATTTTACCGGATTCGATTGCTTTATGAAGTTCTTTGTCAGCAGCTTCCTTTCCTTCGGCACCGGCAGTTTTCTCCCATTTCATCATAGAGTAAATTCTGTCACCGAACAACTCTTCTGCAATTTCATAACACCAGTCTCTGAACGAGCCTGAGGTGAATTTCATGATATTTCCTTTATGCACGATTGTAATAGACTTCCTGCCGTTCTTTACTGCATAATTCAGCGCAGCTATCATTAACCTTTGTGAACCGGTCTTTGAAATAATTTTCAGACCGACGCCGACTTCGGCTTCCCTTGCCGGCGGAAGATTTTCCTGAGAAAGAAAGTCATTTGTTTTTTCAAGAGTTCCGAATCTTATTTTGTCAAATCTCTCAGGAAAATTTTCTCTTACGAAATCCAGAAGTTTTTTATTGTCTCCGGTTCCTGCTTTAAACTCAATACCTGCATATGTGTCCTCTGTGTTTTCCCTGAAAATAACCATATCAACTTTATCAGGTCTTCTGACGGGAGTGTCTATTCCTCCGTAATATTTCACCGGCCTGAGGCAAACGTACAAATCAAGCTTTTGTCTTAAAGCAACATTTATAGAAGCGATCCCTTTTCCGATCGGTGTTGTAAGCGGACCTTTTATTCCGACATAATAATTTTCAAATGCTTTTACCGTGTCAGCGGGAAGCCATTCTCCTGTTATTTTATATGCTTTCTCACCGGCAAGAACTTCCGTCCATTCAATTTTCCTTTTACCGTTATATGCTTTTGAAACTGCGGATTCAATTACAAACTTCGCCGATTTCCATATTTCCGGACCGATTCCGTCACCTTCAATGTACGGTATAACGGGATTATCCGGAACTTCAAGCAATCCGTTTTTTGCTTTAATTATATCTGCCATCTGATTTTGAATTATTAATTTTAAATTTAAGCATTATCAGACTTGTATTAAATGTATTTTAAAGTCTGATTTAAATAAAAGTTTCATTATTGGAAAAACTTTCATAATTTGAATGCAATGTTTAAAAAAGCAATAAATACATTTGTAATTTAACATTTTATCCCTGATGTTTGGAAATAATGATGATACTGTGCTTCCGAAAAACCGTCTGGAATCTCTTTGCGACGGAATTTTTGCAATTGCAATGACACTTCTTGTACTTGATCTGAAAACTCCGGAAAACATACCCTTAAAATTAGTTGACGAGGAAATACCGGGAATATTATATAACCTGTTACCTTCTTTTGAAGCATACTTTGTCAGCTTTTTTGTACTGGCTATTTTCTGGTTAAGGCATCAGATTCATTTTAAATTTGTTAAATACACCAACAAAATTATTATTACGATTAATGTAATTTTCCTTTCACTGATTGTATTTGTACCGTTTTCAGTAGGTCTGATGATGAGATACTATAAGTCGCATTTACCACTTTTGATTTACATAATTAATCTGCTTCTGATTTCATTAATCTTATCCATTCAGGGATGGTATATCACAAAAAAGAAAGAAATTCAGTCTGAAGAGATAGATGATAAACTTTTCAGGCAGTTTTTTATACTTACAACAATCCCGCTGATTATTTTCATTCTGTCACTTATCACATCATTTTTCAGCCACAGGATTGCATTTCTTCTGATTTATCTGGATCCGTTTACTATATTTTTTTATAAACTCATACGGAAAAAAATCTGGGATAAATGAATTAAACTTAATATTTGAACTTATTTGTTTAATTTACAATAAAAATACTTCCCGCAATCCTGATTCTCTGAAAGTATTTCCGGTCTGAAGTAATTTATTAATTTTCTAATTTCCTTAAATATGAAATACAGATATATTCTTGTTCTGATTATTCTGACAGCTTGTTTTTACAGTCAAAAGACTGCTGCTCAATATTATAGCGGCTCTGAAAATACACACGCTGAAAATTACAGCCTTGTAAAGATTATTGTAAATTCTCAAAATGATCTGAACCGTTTAATTCAGAATGACATAACGATTGATCATTATACCGGGAAATTTTCAGCCGGAATTGAAATTGTCATAAATCAGGATGAATTAATCCGGCTTAAAAACACCGGTCTGAATTATGAAATTCTGATTCCTGATCTGGATGCATACTATTCTTCAAGAGAAAAACCGTCTTACGCCGAAATGCAGAAAAGCCGTGAAATTCAGCAGAAGGATAATACAGCGGGATTTTCTTACGGAAGCATGGGAGGATTCTATACTTATAATGAAGTGGTGCAGAAACTTGATTCAATGAGAATTCAGTATCCGAATTTAATTTCCGCAAAACAGAATCTCGGTCAGACGACAGAAAACAGAACAATCTGGGCTGTTAAAATTTCCGATAATCCGGATCTGAATGAATCATCATCCGAGCCTGCAATTTACTTCGATGCTCTTCATCATGCGCGCGAACCGCAGGCAATGGCCTGTCTGATGTATTATATGTACTGGCTTCTGGAAAATTACGGAACGAATCCGGAAGCAACTTATCTTCTGAATAACCGCGAAATTTATTTTGTGCCTGTAGTCAATGCCGACGGTTATGTTTACAATCAGACTACAAATCCAAACGGCGGCGGATCATGGCGCAAGAACAGAAGAAATAACGGCACATGTTACGGCGTGGATCTTAACAGAAATTATAATTACGGCTGGGGAAACAACAGCGGATCAAGCAGTGATCCCTGTTCTGAAACTTTCAGAGGACCTTCTGCCGGTTCCGAGCCTGAAATTACCGCAGTCAAAAATTTCATGACGCAGATTCATCCTAAAATCGGATTTTCCATGCATTCGGTGGCGGGAAGATATTTGAATCCGTACAGTTATAATGATTCTGCAATAAGTTATGATATTTATTCGGAATATTCCTCAGATTTTGCATCGTCAAATAATTATACTTACGGAACGGTTAATGAAATGCTTGACTATTATTCGAGCGGAACTACAAGGGATTTTCTTCATTCTACCGGAACATACTGCTGGACTCCCGAAGTCGGAGGAAGCAGTTTCTGGCCCGCTCAGTCTGAAATTATACCCGTTGCAAACGAAAATCTTTATGCACTGAAATACCTCTCCTGGGTTGGCGGGGCTTTTGCGGATTTTGTAAATTATAAAATTTCCGGAAACGGATATGTTCAGAAAAATGATACACTGAATCTGATCATTACAATAAAAAACAGAGGACTTTCGCAGACTTCAAAAAACGTTACTGTAAGTGTTACATCAGATTATCCGGATATATTACCGCTTAATTCTGCCGTAAATTATGACAGCATTCAGGCAAGACAGTTTAAGAATAATGATTTAAATCAGTTCAGGTTCAGGATACCGTCAACGGCGGTATATATGAATGAAATGAAATTCTATATATCCGTTAAACAGGAAGGTGTCGAAACTTCAAGGGACACTGTTAAAATCAATGTCGGCAAAACCGGGGTTTTATTTTCTGATAACGGTGAAAACGGAATTTCAAAATGGATCAGGACAGGTACAGGGACTCTTTGGGATACAACTTTCATTGATCCTAAAGACGGCAGTAAAAATTTTGCAGACTCAAGATACGGAAATTCCGTAAACAGTTCGAACAATTACTTCACCTTATCCGACACAATAAATTTAACCGGAGCAAACAATCCGAGGATAGAATTTGCCGCTAAATGGGCTGAGGAGCTTACTTATGATTACACAAGAATTCAGATCAGCACAAACTTCGGATCTGCATGGATAAACCTTGCGGGAAGATATACAGCAACTGTTTCAGGTCAGCCCTCTTACACGGGAATAAAGCACTGGGTTTACGAACAAATAAATCTGAACCCGTACATAGGACAGAGAATCAGAGTAAGATTTAATCTGATAACCGATGCCGGAGTTCCCGGTGACGGATTTTATTTTGATAATTTCAGAGTTGTAAATTATAAAGATGAAGGTTCAGCTGTAAGTATGATCAGTTCGTCAGTGCCTGATTCGTATAAACTGTATCAGAACTATCCTAATCCGTTTAACCCTGTTACGAATGTGGAATTTGGAATATCGAAATTGGGAT
>JAEUSI010000150.1:0-5995 GCA_016788375.1 Ignavibacteria bacterium
TTTCAATCTGAATTCTGTCAATCTTTCCGGTTATTTCTCTCACCTCTTCAAGATAACTGTCAATGTATTTTTTAATTTCCATTTACTTTTTACTTTTTAAATATCTTTCGGTATCCGATATGCCGTCAAATGAACCTATTTCGTAAAATCTCTCCTTTACTTCAAATCCGGCAAGTTCATTTTTTTCAAGCAGATTTCTGTAAACTTCTTCCAGATCAAAAATTTCAGTATTTTTAAAATCTTCGAATGCTCTTTTATTGAACATTCCAAGCCCGTAATCAATGTATTTCATATTCGCGTCTGTATTTTTCTTGTCATATCTGATTATTTGACCGTTGTTAAACTCAACATTGCTTTTATCCCATTTACCTTCGTTTTTTAAAACTGTCATCAGTCCTGATTTGCTGCTTTTTAAAAAATATTCATTTATTATCTCAAATTCAGTATCTAAATATGAATCGCCGTACATTACAAAGAAATTTTCTTCAACTTCGCCTAAGCATTTCCTGACAGCTCCTCCTGTCCCAAGCAGTTTATCCCCGTCAAAAGAATATCTGACTTCAATCCCGAATCTGCTCCCGTCTCCGACATAATTCTGTATCTGTTCACCGAGATATCCCGCGCAAATCACGACTTTTTTTACTGATACTGATTTCAAAAGCATTAACTGATGATAAATGAATGGCTTACCGGCAACTTCAATAAGTGACTTGGGTATCTTTTCCGTAACCGGCTTAAGTCTTGTGGCAAGTCCGCCCGCAAGCAAAACAATATCTGCAGTGTTCAATTTTCTCTCCGGCAGGAATTAATTGTAAAATCCGTTTTTAACTCCTTCTTGTTCAAAAGCAAACCACGTAGGGTGAAGCCCGATTTTCTTCATTCCGCTCAGAAGTTTTGTTTTTTCCCTCGGACAATAAAGCAGAAGGAATCCGCCTCCGCCTGCACCGATTACTTTTCCTCCGATCGCTCCGTTTTTTCTAGCAACTTCATATGCCTCGTCAATAAATTCATCCGATATTTTATCCGACAATCCTTTCTTTAAAAGCCAGTGCTCGTGAAGTAGTTCGCCGAATTCGTCAATTTTATTCCTGTCAAATAATTTTTTTGTCTGAAGTCCTATTTCCTTTATTTTGTGAAGTCTTCCGAGGATTTCCGTATTATTTTCCTTAGTCTTCTTATTCTGAGTTTTCAGGATTGCGCTTGCAGATCTGTTTTTATTCAGATAAAACAGAAATATATTACTCTGCAATTCCATCAGCGCTCCTTCGGAAATATTAACCGGCTCAACAGTTACCTCGCCGTTTTTATGAAACGTATACGAATTAAATCCTCCGAATGCAGCTGCATACTGATCCTGTTTTCCTATCGGCTCTTTTAGTATATTTATTTCAATATTGCATGCGCTTTCTGCAAGTTCGCCGAGAGTTTTGTGATTTCTTTTGTAAGCAAACAATGCGCTTAACAGTGCAACGGTAAATGTAGAAGAAGTACCAAGTCCGCAGTTCGAAGGTACATCCGCAATTGAAACAATCTCAACCTGTTTTCTGACATTGACAAATCTCATTGATTCCCTGAATATTCTGTGTTCAATTTCCTTAATGTCATTTACAATTTCGGTTTTTGAATATGAAAGCCTGATTGATTCTTCGAATCTTTTGTTAAGCATAATATGAACATATTTGTTTATGCTTGCTGCAAGCAGGAATCCTCCATGCTTTTCATAATAAGAGGGTAAATCCGTTCCCCCGCCTCCCATAGAAATTCTGACCGGCGCTCTCGATAAAATCATTTATTATTTTCCTTCCATCCGAATCTGTTGTTTAATGCATCTTCATATATTGATTTTAAAGATAACTTTATTGCCTCGGCTGAAGTGTATTTATTGTTCCAGCCGAGATTTCTTATTTTATCCGAATTCAGCCTGACAACCGGCACATCTCCTTTCCAGCCTCTGTTTCCTCCTGAATAATTATATTTTACATTTTTCAGATTCATCACTTCAAGCGTCAGGTCTGCAATTTCCTTTACCGAGATGAAGTCCTTTGTTGATACATTAAAATATGAATACTGTTTCAGAAAATTCAATTCAACAGTTCTGATGGCTGAAATTATATCTTCCACATAAATATATGATTTGCTCTGAGTGCCGTCACCGAGTATTGGAAGTTGAGATTCATCTTTAAGTAATTTTTTAATAAAATCATATCCGACACCGTGAGTCTGATTCGGTCCTACTACATTAGCAAACCTGAACGCCGCTGCATTCATGTCAAACATGTAACAGTAAGAACAGATCAGCGCTTCGCATGAAAGTTTGCTCGCTCCGTATGTTGAAATCGGCAGCTGCGGGGAATAATCTTCGGATGTTTCAAGGAATCCCGTATCGCCGTATACTCCGCTTCCGGATGCATAAATCAGATTCTTTACACCTGCTTTTCTCATTGCCTCAAGAATATTGTTGGTAAGATAAGTGCCTTCCCAGAAATCTATATCCGGCTGTGTCATTGCTTTTGATATATCGGGGTTTGATGCAAAATGATAAACGACATCGGCATTCATCATAGAGGATACAAGTTTCCCGGAATCTTTAATATCTGCTTCGACAATTTTTATCTTATCTTTGATATCTTCAAGATGCCACATCTTTCCCGAAGTAAAATTATCATAAACCGTAACCGAGACATCAGATTCTTCGGAAAGAATTTTTCTGCAAAGATGGCTTCCGATAAATCCTGCTCCTCCTGCTATAAAATAATTTTTCAAATGTCAGAAATTTTTCCTTTTGAAATAATACATAAAAGACTGTAAATGCTTTTTAAAAAACATCGGCAGGAATGAATACATATACTGAGTATAGTTCAGAGCAAAAGCTTTGTAAAAATTTGGATAATTCTTTCCGTGCATTTTCACCACATCCACTACAGTTCTCGAATTTTCCCTCTGCTGCTGAAATGATTTGTTCTGACCTGCCGTCATATATGTTATAAAATACTCCCGGAAATTATAAAGCTTTCCGACCATTCCCATCCTGAGCCAGAGTTCCATGTCTTCAACATGTTTCATATTTCTGTACCCTCCGAGTTTCATTGCCGCATCTTTTCTGAACATGACTGTCGCATGAGTAAAAGGATTTGAATACAATGCAAAATTCCTTATTTCCTCGTCAGTTTCCTTTTTCAGATACTTAAAAAGTTCATTTCCCTTTTCATCCACTAAAATCACTCCGCCTCCGACAACTACATACTCCGGATTTTTGTCAAGAAATTCAACCTGCATTTTAAGCTTATCCTTATGACACCAGTAATCATCGTCATCAATCCTTGCAATGTATTCACCTCTGGAATTCCGAAGACCAATATTCAGATACTCTGAAATTCCTTTTCCTTCGATTTTCGGGATGCGGAGATAATTTACGGATTTTTCCTTTGAAGAAAGTTCAGTCATTCTGAGTTCGGTTTCGTCCGTTGATGCATCATCAATAATAATCAGTTCCCAGTCTTTATAGCTCTGGGCAAAAACGCTTTCAATGGATTTTTCCAGCATTTTCACGCGGTTATAGGTCGGAATAATAATGCTTACCTTTGGAATGCCGGTATTGTTCATAATTTATAAAAAAGCAACGTAGGAAGTTAGGATTAAAGATTAAAGTGAGAAATTCCGGAAAAGTAAACTTTATCTTGATAAAATCATAAAATTTAAGTTACAATACTTAATATACAATACATCAGTTTTCCGGAACTATTTTATAAATTTTAATAAAATCAACCTCCATGATATAAGGAAGCCCGGTATTATCAACTTTATAATTATTATCTTTAAAATCTTTTATTGCAACATTTGCAATCATATATAAAGGAGCAGTAGGAATTCCCTCCGTAGATTCGTATACAGTATTCCCGTCAAGTTTCCACAGCATTTTATCCGGAAAACATTCAAAAGACCACACCATCCAGACATCAGAAAAATTTCCCTCAATTTCCTTTCCTTTCGCAAAATAATATGGATAAGTCCCTCTTTTTATGGCTTCCTGACTAGGATAATCAACTCCCCAATGTTGGTTACAGGATATCTTGTTTTTTTTAATTCCGAAATATTCAAAAACATCTATTTCAGGAAGTGTCGGTCTCTGTAATGGAACAAGGAAAAATGCAGGCCAGAATCCTTTCTTATAAGGAAATTTGACTTTCATTTCCCATTTACCGTATGCTTGTGTGTAACTCTTAGAATTACATATCATCCCTGAAGTATATTCAAACTGTTTTTCACTCTCAGGATCTTTTCCGTATATTGATTCTTTTTTTGCAATTAATTTGAGAATTCCGTTTTCAACTTTTACATTTTCATCATTATACCATTGCAATTCTTTATTTGACCATAATGTTCTGTTACCGTTATCATGTAGCGTTCTCCATTTGGATTTATCAAATGAATCAAAATTATCCTCAAACACTAACTTCCAGGAGTAATTATTTGAATCTAGTGTGTGAAATCCGCAGGAATTTAATCCGATAAAAAAAAATTGACTGATAAATAAACCAAATATTAAATATTTTTTCATTATGCTTAAGTTTAATTTTATTTCTCTGTAAAGAATTATTTTAAAAATAAATTTAATATACGAAAATTTAAGTATCATTTAAATTTTATTCTGTTTTTGTACAAAACCGAAAAAATTTCTATATTTGAATTTATAAAACTTCTTTCTGCTTTTCAAAATTATTTTTAAATAATAGATAGTTTTTTAAATACATTATAGAATAACAACATTTCACTTTAGGTAAAGTTGTTTACATTATTTTACAGATTTTATTTGATAAATTTCCGGGCTATAACATTATAAGTAGTGTCCCTGTTTAATATATCATCAACAGATAGTTTATTAAGATATTTTTCCCACGAACCGCCTTCCCATAAATGATGACAATAAGCTTCGGGATATTTTCTGTTTTCTTCAAACAGCTTTTTCAGACTCCATTTGTAGTACAATGGATAGTGAAAACTGTTATATGGCTCAATATGCAGCAAATGCGGATATTTTCCTGAAAGTTTCATTGGCACTGCTACCGAGTGTTCTGCCCAGTACTTATCTTTTCCTTTTGATCTGAAATTTTTGTATTCTTCCATCCAGATATTGATGAATTCAGAATTTTTCTCAGACATCATGACTGCATTGCACAATCCCATTTTTCTCCATTTACCCTGCCTGCCTATTACAAATTTATTATCAAGCAATCCTGAAAAAGGTCTGCAGCAAATTGTATCAAGATCCATATAAATCCCGCCGTTGTCTTTTAGAACATTCAGCCTTAATATGTCCGCTTTATGTGCAACATGATATAACTTATTTCCGAATATTTCATCCGGCGGATCGACTTTTTTCAATTTAACTATCTCTTTTGTTCTTTCCCACCATTCTCCTTCAGGCTCGTATGAATAATAAAAATATATCTCATCAGGATTATTGATTTCCTTTGCGGATTTTACCGCAAGATAATGGACAAGAGAAAAAGGCTTTCCTCCGAAATCCCCGGACAGCCCGTAACAGAAATGAAAAATATCCGGTATCATGTTTATCTTATTTAAGATGCTTATTTTAAATTAAAAACCGACTCGATTCTCTTTATTGATTCTTCAATCCTAAATCCGGATTCGAAATCATTCTTTGAATTCAGGGTAAGTTTTTTACTCAGATTACTGTCGTTCAAAAGCAGATTAACGCTTCTTGCAAGTTCTGCAGGGTTTCCTTTTTCTACTATAATCCCGTTACGCATATTTTCTATTATTTCGCTAATACCGCCTGCATCGGTGGTTACAAGCGGGATTGAATTTCTCATTGCTTCTAAAACCACATAAGGAATTCCTTCATATCTTGACGAAAGAACAAATACATCGAATGATTTCATCGTTTCGGAAATATTATTTGTATAACCTTTCAGGAAAACTCTGTCTTCAAGTTTGTATTGTAAAATTAAATTTCTGTACATCATATAATTCT
>JAEUSI010000150.1:6005-6262 GCA_016788375.1 Ignavibacteria bacterium
ACCATAAATATGAAATTCACAATCCTTCCTTTCTTCTGAAAGTATTTTTGCCATTTCAATGAAATATTCCTGTCCTTTCTGATATGCAAGCCTGCCGATCGTACCTATTATTAATTTATCACCGCTTACTTTTTTAATTTCTGTCTCTTCTGCTTCAAGACCATTATAAATAGTTATAACTTTCTTTTCATCATATCCGAATTTTTCAATGAGCACTTTTCTGTCTTTTTCGCAGCCTGTAAGTGTATAATCTGTAA
>JAEUSI010000151.1:0-5978 GCA_016788375.1 Ignavibacteria bacterium
TTAAGAATCAGCATGTGTTCTTTTGACATCGCAGGTATGTATTTCTTTCAGTATAATTTCAGCCTTATTCCCGAGTATTTTTTCAAGCGTTTCTATAAAATAAAGAAGGTTTACAGGATTTTCTCCGCCTATGTTAAACAATCTGTAATCTGAACCGGTATTTTTCATCAACAGACGGTAAACAGATTCAGTCACGTCATCTATATATGTAAAATCTCTTTCCATATCGCCTTTATTATATACTTCAATCGGAATTCCCTTCATAATATTCAGGGCAAATTTATAATATGCCATGTCGGGTCTTCCCCACGGACCGTAAACAGTGAAAAATCGCAGACCGGTAACCGGAATATTGTATAAATGATGGTAAGTATAAGCCATTAACTCATTGGCTTTTTTGGTTGCAGCATACAGTGAAATAGGATGGTCTACATTATCCTTTATAGATGAAGGAACTTTTGGAGAATTTCCGTAAACTGAACTGGATGAAGCAAACAATAATGATTTTACATCATACATTTTGCAGCATTCCAGCAGATTAAAGAATGCATTAATATTGCTCCTTATGCTTACTTCCGGATTTGTTATTGAATATCTAACTCCGGGCTGTGCAGCCAGGTTGACCACATAATCGAATTTTTCCGACATAAAAATTTTCTTAAGATCTTCCATTTCTGCAAGATCCGATCTGATAAATTTAAAATTATCGTGTGAAATCAGGTTTCTTAATCTGGATTCCTTTAATGTCACATCATAATAGGAATTCATGTTATCTATTCCGGTTACTTCAATACCTTCATTAATCAGTCTCCTGCTGAGATGATATCCTATAAAGCCAGAACTTCCGGTTACTAAATATTTCAAATTATTTTTTAGAAATTAAAATTTGTTTGTTATTATTTTAGTGATTTTTTACTAAGAAATTTTTTAAGTTTTTTTCTCATGCTTATGTATTGTGTTAATCCGGGATATGTATAATATCCTGCATTAACATTTTCTCTCTGAATTCTTTTTACGTTCCCGGAAGCAAGATTTCTGAGAAAAACTTCAACTTCCGGCAAACTGTCAAAGATTGCCTTATGCCCGATGTATGAATAATTATGCCTGTTCAGATCTATTCCTTTTGCATAACCCTGCACAAAAACTTCCCCTCCGTCAATTTCATCATTCATTCTTAAAAATGTATAAGCAAGCCTGTCATAATCTTTATTGTAAAGTGTCCAGAACGGTGAATACAGACCCTTGTATTCCGGTGTAAGTCCCTCATGCCAGAGAAAAACTCCGTAACCCGGTATTGCTCTGATTTTCTTTCCGAAAAAATCGTTTACACACATTGCAAAAATTATATCGGGCTTAACCTCATTTAAAAATTCTAAAACCTCTTTTTTATTTATATTATCCGAACTGATTTCCGGAAATTTCAGATCTTCAAATTTTCTTCCGCTGTTTTTCCAGTAAGGCCGGATAACTTCCCTTTTCAGCAATCCGAGTTCCTTAACGGCAATTTTTTTCTTCACATAAAAAAACAGCAGCAGCTCATTCAGCAGCTTAAAGTATCCGTATTTTCTTGCACGCTTAATTCCGTACTGAATCCTGCCCTTCCATGTTTTTCTCCATGTTGCAGAATCCGACCAGACAACTCCTGCCAGCTCGGAATTCTGTGAAAGCCAGTCTACTATTATTTCATCAAATTCATTCTTTGAACCTATAAAGACACTTCTCATTAATTCCTTTTGCTTTCTTCGTTAATTATTTTCCTTAGTTCTCCGGAAAAATCATATATCAGCTTGTTTCTGTCAAATTTTTTTTCAGCCGTGACTATGCAGTTTTGTGAAAACTCTTTCAGTAATTCAGGTGAATCCTTTAACTTTAATATGTTCTCTTTCAACATTACAAAATTACCGGGTTCAGATACAAGTCCGGTATTATTTTCTTTTATAATCTTTGCCCCTTCACCCGTTCCGGAAAACAAAACCGGCAGTCCGGCTGCCATTGCTTCATATATTTTTGAAGGAACAGCTCCGTAAATATTTTTTACAAGCGGAATCAGTGCGCAGTCAAATTGCTTCAGCAGTCCGGGAATTTCTTCCCTTCCTCTGCTTTTATGCAGAAATACATTTCTCCCGGGATTTTCACTGATATACTTTTCAATCTCTTTTCTTTCTGTTCCGTCTCCGAAAATATGGAGCTCTGCTCCAATACCGCTGAAATTTATATTTTTTACAATTGATAATATACTCTGAGCAACTCCGGTTAAACCGGCATATACTATCCGGAATCCAGTCCCGCCTGTTTTATTTTTTTCCGCTTTTTCAAATCTGCGAACATCCACACCGTTTCTGAATAAATAAGTTTTTTCCTGAGGAACAGTTTTTTCAATATGAGAAATTATTTCTTCTGATTGTCCAGAGCATAAATGTGCCTTTCTGTAAATAAATTTTTCCAGCTTTTCTATTGCCCTGTATAAAAATCCGTCGCCAATTACTCCCAGCTCTTTTGCCGATAATGGCCAGATATCAGATACATTCATTATCAGTTTTGCATTCGAAATTACTGAAAGAATATAACCGCTGAATGCAAGTGTAAGGGGCGGACTTTCTGCAAACAAAAAATCCGGTCTGAATTTCTTTACTTCCGGCAAACTGAACAGACTCGTTAACGAAAATGAAATCATAGAGATAATTCTCCGAATAGCTTTGGGGGAATTTGAAGCATAAAGCCAGTATCTTTTAATTCTTATTCCTCTGATTTTTTCTTCTGATGAGAATATACCTGCGTATGCTTCAAAAATTTTACCTTCCGGATAATTCGGCATTGCGGTTATAACCAGAACTTCCCATCCGTCTTCGATAAATTTTTCCGATAACTCGAGCAGTCTGTTTGATGGTGCCCCCATCTCCGGTATAAAATACTGAGTTAATATTGCAATTCTCAAATTATTTCAAATAAGAATGAAAATGTTTCATCTTCCCGGCTTTCGTTCTTTCGATCTTTTCCACACGCTTAATCTCAAATTTTAATCCGGGTTCAAGATACAAATCCATTTTTTTCTGAATAGCTTTCACGTCGCTTACAGGTATATCTTCATCAGATACAACTTCAAAAATAAACTTGTTTATTTCAGTCTGCTTAATAATAAACTCTCTGAGCAAACCGCTTTTTTCAAGTACATCTCTTGTAATAAAATAAAATGTCACTCCGGACGACTTTTTCCCGCTCGGCAGTATAACAAAATCATTTACTCCGCCCGCAAGTCCCGTAATTTCTGTTTTACCTGCAGTCTGCGATGTAATTGCCTTATCACCGATTTCATATCTGATGAACGGCATCGCTTTATTGTGCAGTGCCGTAAGGATTATTCTTCCTTCATTACCCGAACCGTAATTGTTTCCGTTATCATCCAGAATTTCCATGTACACATTCTCTCCGGATATTCTCCATTTTCCGTCTGTATCTTCAAATGCAATAAGATCTACTTCCGAAGTTCCGTATTCATTTACTGCCGGAACTCCGAATGCCTTGCTGATTATATTCTTGTCTTCTGAAGTGCAGTTCTCGGATGTTGCAATGCATATCTTTAATGTAGGACAGAAATTTTTCAGAACGATATTATTTTTCAAAAGATATCTGGCAAACATTACAATTGAATTTGTATATCCGTAAACATAATCAAACTTTATCCTGCGGAATTTTTCAAGAAACTTTTCCAGCATACTGTCCGAAAGATCAAATACAGGAAATCTTACTCTGTTGGAAAGGAAATCCTTTGTCTTCTCCACAGCATAATCAAATTTCTCAAACGGAATCCCGTAAAACCTTGCCTGCTTTGAATCCAGCGTAAGACCGAAACTTTTGTATCTGTCCTTTATAAGTGCCCAGGTCATTGCATGTGCAAACTTATCCTTTGCATAATGAAACGGATGCCCGGAAGAACCTGAAGTATAGCCGGTGTATATTTCATTCTCCCTGAATGTATCCGAAATAAGCTTCTTCCCTGATTTCTGAAAATCACTTTTAACAAGTATCGGTACATCCTCCCATTTTTCAGGCAGTTTTCCGGATAATTTATTTCTGTAAAATTCATTTTTTTCAAAATGATATTTTAGTATATCCAGCTTACTTCTTTCCTGCCATTCCGCAAATTCATCCGGAGATAGTGACTGAATTCTTTTTAATTCTTTCTCCGCTTCATTAAGAGGAAATCCTTTCAGCTTTAGACTCAGTTCCAGAAATGACATAATACTTTAGTTTTTTAAAACCGGATCTATTAAGCTTATCCATTTTTCTCTGATGTTTTCCCAGTCGAATTCTTCTGATTTTTTCCTGGAATTTTCCGAAAGTCTGCCCGCAAGTTCACTGTCTGAAATAAGTTTTTCTATCGTCTCTGTAAAAACAACCGCATCTCCGGGAGGGACAAGAAGCCCGTCAATTCTGTCTGTAATCAGAAAGGGAATTCCTCCTACATTAGTCGTTACTACAGGAATACCTAATGCCATAGCTTCAATTACGCTTACGGGATGATTATCAAAATCCGTTGTATTAATAAATATGTCATAATCTTCGGATAACTTAAGCCATTCTTTTTTTGAAAGTCTGCCTGTGAGTATCAGCGAACCGTTTACATTTAATTCCCGGGATTTTTCTATTACTTCCCTGAGTGTTCCGTCTTTATCAGGTCCAATCATGCACAATTCAGCATCAGGATATTTTGATTTCAGTCTGTACAGAATTTCTACTGCAAGCAGAGGATTATAAGTTTTGTCAAATGATCTTACCCAGAGTAATTTTGCTTTGACAGAATTTCTTTTTTTAAACCTGTAATTTTCTATTGGAATAAAATTCGGAATGTAGTCGACTTCGTATCCGTTTTTTTCAAATATGCTTTTCAAAAAAAGTGAAGGGGAAATGTTTTTATATGAATTTGAAAAAATAAATCTGCAATGGCCGGAACTTTTTTTTAATCTGTCGGAATATCCCCCTCCCCGGAGTACCGGGACATACGGAATTTTCAGGTAAAAACTCATCTTAGACAAAATATATGTATACCAGAATGCTCTCATACTGTATGAATCTATTAATACTAGCTTGATTTTATTTCTGTTTTTCAGAAGAGACCAGATCATGTCAATCATTCTCAATACCTGATTTTTATATTCTGAAACCGGTTTTACTTCAAATGATTCTGCAAGTTTTGGAGTGAGCAGTTCAATAAATGTAGGAGTATACCCGTATTTTGAAAGGATGTTGCCGGCATAAAGAATCATGCTCTGGGTCTGACAATATTTAAGAAAGCTAGTCCGTATACAAATCCCGGGGCTGCAGTTCTCATCGCAGCATGTCCGAGAGTAATAAACACAAAGACTATACAGATTATAAGTATAACCTTATTATCGGGAGATTTTAAATTAAAAAAAACATTCACTGGAAATAAAACGATTATAAGAATTGCCATCACTCCGAATATGCCGTGTTCTGCAAGCAGTCTGGAATACTCAATATGTGCTGCGGCTTCTATACCGCTGATTTCACGCCTCTTTTCACTCGACATACCGGGTCCCACACCCGTTGCAATATTATCCTGAAAAACTTCAATATCTTCCTGAAAAATCTCCTCTCTGCCGCTGAACATTGTACTTTTTTCCTTGTTGTACATAGACTCGCCCTTGAATCTCATTTCAAGCAAACCTCCGCTTACATCATTTACATAATAAAATCCTGCAAATCCTATTATAAAGATTGCAATAAATGCATACACGACTCTTCCGATCCGTTCCTGGAATCTTGAATCTGTAAGAGACATTATCATTATACACATAATTATGGAAATAATCGGAGCAAGCATTCCTCCTCTGGAAAATGTTGCCAGTCCTCTTATTAGAAATCCAAGCAGCAGAATAATATTCAGATATTTCATTCTGAATAATCTGATATTCATGAAATATGCAATGGCTATTATCAGAATTCCCAGTCCGAATATT
>JAEUSI010000151.1:5988-6243 GCA_016788375.1 Ignavibacteria bacterium
GAATCCGCCGCTTGCCTGAAAATTAGACTCTGTCGTGAAGTCAACGTTTTCAAGATCACCGGATTTGAAATAAACAAATATAGACATGGCGGCAATCGGATACAGCATGCTTAATAATAATCGCCTTAGTTCCGGTTTTGCTATTCTCCTTTTGTAAAAATAAATTCCGGCTACTGCCAGTGTCAGCGGACCTGAAAGATTAAAGGAAACCATCTGTCTTGTAAGGTCAAATGTCGGATATTCCACAAAGAATAT
>JAEUSI010000152.1:0-245 GCA_016788375.1 Ignavibacteria bacterium
ATCATATCTTCAGACCGTTTATTGTTTTATTAAACAGCACTGCAAATAAAATTCTGAATCTTGTCGGAATAAAACCTGCAACTGAATCAGAGAGATCTCATTCAGAAGAAGAGATAAGATCTATAATTGCAGATGAAACAAAATCGGGACAGATTGACGAGACAGAACACGCTATTATTCAAAAGGTTTTCGGATTTAATGATAAAACTGCAAGTGACGTTATGGTGCCCAGAAACAATATGATT
>JAEUSI010000152.1:255-6124 GCA_016788375.1 Ignavibacteria bacterium
TGCAATAGACGTGGAAGAAAACCGGGATAAGATTATTCAGAAGGTAATTGATGAAGGATTTTCCAGAATCCCTGTATTCAAAGACAGTTTGGACAATATTATCGGCGTAATTTATTCAAAGGATATCATAAGTGCCGCAGAGCACAGGGAAATCATTGTATTGCAGGATATAATCAGACCTGCACATTTTATTCCGGAAAATAAACATATAGGTGAAATACTTAAAGACTTTCAGAGGAAGCACATTCATTTGGGAATAGTCGTAAATGAACACGGAGGTGTCGAGGGTCTGATAACCCTTGAAGATATAATCGAAGAAATTGTGGGAGAAATTGAGGATGAATATGATACAGAATCTGACAATGAAAAAATCCAGACAAAAATCGGCAAAAAGGGAGTTTTTTATGTTAACCCTGATATAAATATTATTGATTTCAACAGAAAATTTGATATTGATATTCCGACAGATTCTGATGAGTATATTACACTGAGTGGATTTCTGCAGACAGTAACTGGACATGTGCCTGATATATTTGAAAGAATTGATTACAAGAATCTTGTTATTACTGTAATGAAAAAATCCGGCAATAAACTGTTGCAGGTAAAAATACAGAAGTTAAAAAACTATTAAAAATATAACAGAAACATAAGCTTGATTTCATTTATAGGGAAAAAAGTATTAAAATTTTTTACTGAAGTCGGACAGTTTTTTTATTTGTTTATCGGAGTAATAAAAAATCTCGGTAGGGTTTTCCGGGATAGAAAATTAATACTCGAGCAGATGCTTCACGTAGGAGTGGATTCACTTGCGCTTGTTACCATTATTGGAGTGTTTACAGGTGCCGTTTCCTGCTGGCAGGCGGCATATCAGATTAAAGGATTAATATCATACAGTTATCTCGGATCTGCAACCACTAAGGCAATTATAATCGAGCTCGGTCCTGTACTTGCTGCAATAGTTCTTGCAGGCAGAGTTGGTGCATCAATGGCAGCGGAACTCGGCACAATGAAAGTTACTGAACAGATAGATGCTCTCGAAGCAATGGCAATAAGTCCTGTCAGATATCTCGCTATGCCGAGAATTGTCGCAACTACATGCATGCTTCCTGTCCTTGTAATATATGCAAGCTCAATTGCGATACTTGGTTCATATACTGTTGCTGTTGTATTTCTGGGAGTTCCGTCGGAAACATTTCTCGGAGCTTTTAAAAAAGCGCTTGAACTGAAGGATATTTATGCCGGAACTATTAAAGCTCTGTTTTTTGGTGTATCTATTTCATCAATCGGCTGTTTTATTGGTTTTCAGACAAGCGGAGGAGCAGAAGGAGTCGGACTTTCTACTATTAAAGCCTTTGTGATTGCAGCCGCATCAATACTGATACTTGATTATGTATTGTGGAATTTTTTAATTGGAATGTAAAAGCAGAATTATGAATTTTCCCGAACACTTAACCGGACTGAGAAATTTAAGTAAAACTGATATTGACGATATTTTTGAACTTACAGGAATTTTCAAAAAGAAAATCATTTCAAAGGAACCTCTGGAAAAAGTTCTGGGCGGTAAAAGCGTCATAAACATGTTTTTTGAAAATTCAACCCGCACAAGAACCTCCTTTGAATTTGCAGAAAAGAAGCTGGGTATGGATGTGGTTAATTTCAATGAATCCGGTTCCTCTCTGAGCAAAGGGGAGAGTTTTACTGATACCTTGAAAAATATTGAAGCTATGAAGTTTGATTTCGCGGTAGTAAGGCATCCGGATTCCGGAATCATCACTGTATTCCGAGATTTGACATCTTCCCGTATTATCAATGCCGGAGACGGGATTAACGAACATCCGACACAGGGACTTCTTGATCTTTATACGCTTCAGGAGGAATTCGGAAGTCTGAAAAACCTGAATGTATGCATTGTCGGAAATATTTGCCACAGCCGGGTAGCATTATCGAATATTTTCGGATTGCTGAAATTCGGGGTAAATGTTTCAGTCTGCGGACCTGTTCCGTTTATTCCGGGATATATAGAGGGACTGGGTGTAAGCGTATATACTGATATTGATAATGCCGTTAAGAATAATGATGTACTTAATATCCTTCGTGTACAGACTGAAAGAGATGCATCTGCTCTGCTTCCTTCACTGACAGAATACAGCAGACATTATTGCATAACAAAGGAAAGACTAAGGTTAAATCCGAAAATAAAAATCCTTCATCCCGGTCCGATGAACATTAATGTTGAGATTGATTATGAAGCATCAGTGTCGGCTGATTCGCTTATTTTTAATCAGGTTACAAACGGGCTCGCGGTTAAGTGCGCATTGTTCACTTTAATGAGCAAAACTGATTTTTAATGGATATTTTATTCAGAAATATTAAAATTGTTTCACCTTCAGACGGAATTAATATTGTCACAGATTTACTTATCGTTAACGGTATTATCAGTAAAATCGGAAAAGTAAATACCGTAAAAAAGCATATTAAGGAAATAAACGGGAAGAATAAAACATGCATCCCCGGATTGTTTGATATGCATGTGCATTTCCGGGAGCCCGGACAAACTCATAAAGAAGATTTGTTATCAGGAAATGAGGCTGCGGCAAACGGAGGATTTACCGGAGTTTTATGTATGCCGAATACTTTTCCTCCTGCAGACTCACCTGAATTGCTGAAAAATCTTACTGAAAAATCAAAAGATTTTATTACTGATGTAAGATTTTCAGCATGTGCAACACTTAACAGGGAAGGTAAAATCCTGTCTCCTGTATTATCTTTGCATCAGGCAGGTGCATTGGCTTTTACCGATGACGGTAGTCCTTTATACGATCCGGAAATAATGAGAAGAGTTCTGGAATATACTTCACAGATAAATTCCGTTGTTATTCAGCATTGTGAAGATTTAAAGCTTTCCGGAAACGGAGTTATGAATGAAGGATATATTTCGACAATATCCGGTCTGAGAGGCATACCCGAAGTAAGCGAGACTTCGGTTATTGCTCGTGATATTCTTCTGACTGAATTTGTGAAAAATTCGAAGTATCATGTTCAGCATATTTCATGCGGAAGGAGTGTCGGACTTGTCAGGGAAGCAAAGATGAGAAACATTAAGGTAACTGCCGAAGTATGTCCGCATCATTTCATCCTTTCAGAAAAGGAATGTCTGGGTTACAATACAAATGCTAAAATGAATCCTCCTTTGAGAAGAGAAGATGATGTAGAGATGATTTTACAGGGACTGTCTGATGATACAATAGATGTAATCTGCACTGATCACGCTCCTCACAGTGAGATTGAGAAAATGCAGGGTTTCAACAAAGCTCCGTTCGGAATTATCGGTCTCGAAACCGCAATTGGTCTGACATATACATATTTAGTGAAAAATGGAATTATTACATTTGAGAAAATGATTGAGAAAATGTCGGTTAATCCGAGAAAAATTCTGGGAATTGAAGAGATACACATTGCAGAAGGTAATTCTGCAAATATCTCGGTATTGAATTGCAAAGCAAAGTGGAAAGTAGACAAAAGTAAATTCAGATCAAAAAGTTATAATACGCCATTTGATGGATATGATCTGCAATGCAAGCCATTTTGTGTAATCAATAAGAATCAGATATATTATTCAAAACTATGATTAAAATAGAAACAGAAATTAAAGTTAAGAAATGAGCAAAAAAATATCGGTATGCCTCCCAAAAGGCGGTGTCGGTAAAACAACAACTGCAGTAAATCTTGCTGCCTCGCTTGCAGTAGCCGAGAAAAAGACATTGCTGATAGATGTTGATCCTTACGGTGCATCTGCAATTGCACTCGGTTACACTTCCGATAAAATAAACGCCGGACTTTCCGAAGTTTTTGCATTCACTCATTCATTAAAATCTGCAATTCACAGAACTGAACTTGAATATCTTGATTTCGTTCCGTCAAATGTATATTCCATTCATATACATGACAAATACATTAAGTATTCAGATAACCGTTTAATTCTGAAAAATGCTGTGAGTCTGGTGGAAGATTTTTATGATTTCATAGTTATTGACTGTCCGCCTTTGCTGAAAGGTATAACTACAAATGCTCTTGTTGCTTCAGATTCAATTCTTATACCCATCAAATCGGGACATTTTTCTCTTGAAGCCGTAGATACATTATTTAAGTATTTCGAACATTTGAAGGAAATTGCAAATCCTCATCTGACAATAGAAGGAATTATACTTACTATGTATGAAAAGGATTCTAAGGTTACAAAAATATCAGAGAGAGAGCTGAAGATAAAATACAGTAAATATCTTTTGAATACCGTAATTCCAAATACAAATCTGCTTAATGAGTCTACATTTTACGGCAAGCCATTGTGTCTTTACAAAATAAATTCTGAAGGAGCAATTGCTTATCTAAATCTTGCAAATGAAATAATTAAAAATAATAAAGTAGAAGAAAGGGAAGTAGTATAAGATGTCCGAATTTCCTAAAAATTTTGATTTTGCTTCTGCCGAACTTAAATGGCAGAAATTCTGGAATGAACATAAGCTTTATGAATCTCATCCTGATCTTGAAAAGCCGAAGTATTCCGTGGTTATTCCTCCGCCTAATGTTACAGGAATTCTCCATTTCGGACATATTCTGAATAACACAATACAGGACATTTACTGCAGATGGCACAGAATGCGTGGATTTGAAGTTTGCTGGGTTCCCGGAATGGACCATGCAGGAATAGCTACTCAGCTTGTTGTGGAAAAAGATCTTGCTACTGAAGGTAAAACTAAAAATGATCTTGGCAGAGAGAAATTTCTCGAACGTGTATGGAAATGGAAAGAAACTAACGGGGGTACAATTAAAAAACAGCTTATTAAATTAGGTGCATCAGTTGATTGGTCAAAGGAGAGATTTACTCTAGATGATGGTCTTTCACTTAATGTTAGAAGAGTTTTTGTAGATTTGTACAATAAAGGGCTTATTTACAGAGGTGTAAGAATTGTTAACTGGGATCCGGAATTACAGACTTCAGTCAGCGATGATGAAGTTATTTATAAAGAAAGAACAGACAATCTTTATTTTATAAAGTATAAGATTGAAAATTCTGATGATTTCCTTACAGTTGCTACCACCAGACCTGAAACTTTATTCGGTGATACAGCACTAGCAGTAAATCCTGAAGACACCAGATATAAAGAATATATAAATAAGAATGTTATACTTCCTTTTTTAAACAAAAAAATACCGGTAATTGAGGATGATTATGTAGATAAAGAATTTGGAACAGGAGTATTAAAAATAACACCTGCTCATGACCTAAATGATTTTGAGGTTGGGCAAAGACATAAACTTGAAGCAGTGACAGTTCTGAATAAAGATTCAACATTGAATGAAAATACAGGTGAATTTAAAGGAATGGACATTTATGTTGCCAGAAAAAAAATTCTTGAAAAATTGAAGGAATCCGATTTACTTATAAAAACAGAGGAATTTGTTCACAATGTTGCGGTTTCTGACAGGACGAAGGCAGTCATAGAGCCGTATTTGTCTGAACAATGGTTTGTTAATATGAAACATCTTGCACAACCGGCAATCGACGCAGTGAAAAACGGTTCAATCCGGTTTTTTCCTGATCGGTATACAAAAGTTTATTTTCACTGGATGGAAAATATAAGAGACTGGTGTATATCTAGGCAGCTTTGGTGGGGTCATCAGATTCCGATATGGTATCACAAGGAATCTGGAGAAATTTACTGCGATGTAAATCCTCCTCAGGATCCGGAAAACTGGAAACAGGATGAAGATGTGCTGGATACATGGTTTTCTTCATGGCTTTGGCCCTTAAGTGTTTTCGGATGGGAAAATTCAGATCAGGATAGGACAAATGAATATTTAAACTACT
>JAEUSI010000153.1 GCA_016788375.1 Ignavibacteria bacterium
ACTTTCGACGAATCAACTGATTTCAGTATGTAATCAACCGATTCAGTGTCAGATTCGACACCTGAAACAATCACATTATAATTTAGTCCGGAAATTATTCTGCGGATTAAATCAGACCATTTTTCTTTTTGCAAAAATCTGCTTCGGTTTCCCGCGGAAATGTTGATTAATATATACTCCCGTTGTTTATTAAATTCATTTTCAAATTTTAAACTTACATCACCGGGAATGACATAGGAAGGTCTGATATTAAATTGTTCTTTGGTTTGTTTAATAAAGTTAACAGGAGACAGATTAATATCCACAGAATGACTTCCGGTTTTATATTCATTCAGAATTCCATTAAAATAATTCTTGCGGTTTTTAAATCTGAAGCCGAGAGAATAATGAGGTCTGATTGTTTTCAGAAGAAGACTTCCTGTCAGAGAATAATGATCTTTAGTATCAATCCACAGGTCAATTTTGCTGAACAGCAGTTTTATAAGAGCGGTATTTCCGAAAATATTTTTTCTGAAAACAATAACACCGTCAACACACTTGTGATTTAAAGGAATATCCGCACAGGTTTCTCCGGAAAGCACCATCAGCCGGGCTGAAGGAAACAGCTTCCTGAGTTCGCCGAAAAGGGGAGTAGTAAGGATCATATCACCGATTTTACCGATCTGAATAACCAGAATTGTTTCCGGATTTTTAAAATCCAATTTAGATAATTATGGTTTTACTTTTTCTGAATTTTCTGATTTGTAACGACTTCAGTTTTTGATTCAGGATTATTTTTGTTTGTCCACCACTGATATGCAATAGTGAAAAGATTAAACATAAAGTAATATAGATTCAGTCCGGCGGGGAAACTGAAGAAAAGCAGTGTCAGCATCACCGGCATAATATACACCATCGCTTTCTGTTTCGGATCGGTGACAGTCATCTTCTGCTGAATGAACATTGTAACACCCATCAGTATAGCAAGACCTGAAACCTGATCAATGCCGAAAAGCGGAATTTTAAAAGGAAGCTTGAACAGTACATCCGGCGCGGCAAGATCCTTAATCCATAAAAACGAAGCATGTCTTAATTCGATCGCTGAATTGAATACGCCGAACAGTGCATAAAGAATAGGAAGCTGCAGAAGAAGAGGGAGACATCCTCCGGCAGGATTTATTTTTTCATCCTTGTAAATCTTCATAATCTGCTGATTCGCCTTTACGGGATCGTCCTTGTATTTTTCGCGTATAGCAGTGATTCTCGGATTTAACTGCGACATCTTTTTCATGGATTCAGTCTGCTTCTTTGTCAGCGGATTGAGAACAATTTTCATCAGTAATGCAAAAATAATTATCACAAGCCCCCAGCTCGGAATAAATGAATGAAGCAGAAGAAATACAGGAATAATAACATACTGAGCAATCGGCCTGACAATAAAATCAAGCGAGAAGCGGAGAGTCCTTTCAAGTTCCAGCGAGTAAGCTTTTAACAGATTGTAATCAAGTGGAGTAATAAGTATCATGAATGAAGACTTTTCAAGCTTTTCATTCTTTATGTCCATCTTTACAGCCACAGAATAATTTTCCCGTGCGCCTTTGTCTTTGAGAAGTTCCTTTGTTCCGAACAGATATGCGCCGTCTCCTTTTCTGTCTTTAGGTATAATAAAAAGGCCGAAATATTTTGTTCTCATGCTGACATAATCCGTAGTGCCGTTAAAGTCACCTTTAAATTCCTCATTTTCTTTCGAAGCGTCAAGCGTTTCGAGTTCTCCGCCCATAAAAGCAAAAGCTTCCGAATATGTTATCTCCTGATCGCTTCTGAATTCGGTTATGTTAAACGAAGATTCCCATACTACCTGATACTTGTTGTCCGCAATGAATTTATACGGATTAGAAAACTCATACTCAACATCGAATTCATACAGGCTTGTATAAAATGTATAAACTTTTGTAATCTTTTCCGAGCTGTCAGGTGAAATATAAAGAGTGAACCGGAGTTTGAATGCTGAATCAGAATTAAGATTGATCTTCTCTCCGCCGGAAGCGGCAGTTTCGAATACGAGGTCTTTTGTATTGATAAGTTTTCCGTCTTTGGAAGTAAACAGGAGATGCAGTTCCTTGCCTTTTTTCCAGTCAACAAGCTGAAGCGGCTGTTTATCCCAGGTTTCATACTGTTTAAGCGTGTATTTCTTAAGACCTCCGCCGTAAGTTGAAAACTCCATGCTGACCTTATCATTTTCGACGACAATTACTTTTTCGGACGGCGAACTGAAATTATTTATAGCTTTACCGTAAAACAGATTTCCGAATTTTTCCTTCAGCGAATCATTTTTAAGAGAATCGGAAGGAATATTTTTCAGAGTATCAGCTTTGATCAATGAAGTTTTATCTTCGGGTTTGGATTTCTCCTGAGGAGGAATATTTTTCAGCGAGTCGGCAATCCGGTTTCTGTTCTGAACTGCAAGCTGCTGTTGTGTACTGGAATTCCAGTACAGCCAGATCATTAAAACTACACCGATTAATATGAATCCTAGTACAGATTTTTTATCCATTATTTGTTTTTACAATAAGCTTATCATCCGGCATCGCGGACTGTTTTTAATAAATGTGATTCGTGTTTTCTGTCCGGTACGGGATCATAGCCGCATTTGCAGAAAGGATTACATCTTAATATCCTGTAAACCGTTAAATACAGACCGTAAAAAAATCCGTGTTTACGGAATGCTTCAATGCTGTAATGCGAGCAGGTAGGGTAAAATCTGCAGGAATCCGGAAGCAGCGGTGAAATTAATTTCTGATAAATTTTTATTAATGTTATTGCGGCAAAACTCATTTTCTGTGTATATATTTTTGTATAATTTCAGATGCTTTTTTCATCTCAGCTTCAATGAAATATAATTTTTCATCAGGCATTTTCTTAAAATGCATATAACCACTGTCATTCAGGGAAAAAATTAGATTCAGATTTTGCAATGTTCCGAACATATTTTTGTTAATTCTGTATGATTCCCTGAGAAGTCTTTTAATTCTGTTTCTCTGAACGGCTTTCTTAACTTTCTTTCGGGCAACAATAAAGCCCACCTTCACATTGTTTGTCAAGAGCGGGCTTTCACTTAAATTCCCGGATTCTGAATCCGTGTACGGTTTTTCTTCTTTATTTACGAATATTCTTAATAAATCCGTTTCAATTACTTTCGCGTTTTTAAGTATTTCAGAATATGAATTGAATCCTCTGATAATCTCATCTTTTCCAAGTGTTAGTCTTGTATCTCTTTCTTTTTTAACAGAATCTTTTATGATGTTCGCCGGATCTTTATGATTTTTAATGTTTTTCATTTTAGTAATCTAAAATATCTTAACTTATTAATCCATTAAAAATCAGATAAATCAGGAGGAAATACTTACGGATGTTTGACAAACTCATCGCTTACCGTGAGTTTCTTTCTGCCTTTAGCTCTTCTTCTGGCAAGCACTTTTCTGCCGTTCTTTGTTGCCATACGCTCTCTGAAGCCGTGTTTGTTTTTTCTTTTCCGGTTACTCGGTTGATATGTTCTTTTCATTACAGTGTTTATTTTTTATAAGTTTGTAAAATACTAATGATATAGAGAAATTACAAGGAATTTATGTGTAATTTTAACATTCGGATAGTCTCCGTTGAAGTTAATGTAATTGTTAAAAGTATTTAAAGAGAAAGGTTTTCAAGCTTCTTCCTGAATTTTTTACTGTCTAAACTGAATTTTGCAAAGATATTTCCGTTAATCTTCAGAACGGGTATTTTATCTTTGAATTCACGGAACAATTCCACGTCACTCTTTATATCAATTTCTTTAAACTCAAAAGAAAACTCAGTTCTGAACTCATTTACCAAATTTTTCATCACATCGCAAAGATGGCAATTATTTCCGGTATAAATTTCGATTTTTATCAAGTCTGAGGAGGATTATCGGGTGATCTGACAGTCTTAAGTTTAGTAACAAGAAGATAGGATCCGCCTAAAATCATAACAATTGAGATTATCTGCGCCTGACTAAGATCGAATACAACTCTCGGATTAATCCTGATGATTTCAATCAGAATTCTTTCGATTCCGGATAATATCAGATAAATTCCGAAAATAATTCCCGGTGTTTTGTATTTTGATCTTTTTGACCAGAGAAATAGGAAAATAAAAATTGCAAGAATGAATTCATAAATTGAAGTCGGATGAACGAGAACTCCTTCTTTTGTAGGAACAGTTCCGTTGACATAACTGTATCCGAGAAATTCCCAGAAAGTCCCGTTCACGGGAATTCCGTAATCCCCGTCACCTGAGAGATGGCATCCGATACGCGCAATTCCGTATCCGATTGCGGCAGAGGGAGCCATCATATCGAAAAGTTCCAGAACGGATAATTTTTTCGATTTTGCATATATTATCACAAGTAGTATTGCCAGAATGAGACCTCCGTAAAATGTCAGTCCGGATGAAGAAAACAGTATTTCCTTTGTGAAATAAGAAGACAATGATCTTGAGGAGCCGAAATTCCATTCTTCAATTATATAGAAAATCTTCGAACCTATGATACCGCCTATTAGACAAAGAAAAGTAATCGTAACCCCGATGTTTTCATCCATGTTTTTGCGCTTCAGTTCTCTTGCAAACAAAGCATTTCCCACAATAAACGTTATACCAAGCATAAGCCCGTAACTGTAAACAGGCACAGGACCGATCTGAAATAATTTTGGAAACATTTAGTCTTCCCCGGTTAAGATTTTAATGAAAGTTTTCTTGGGATGTTTTGTAACTTTTACCGACTTGCCGCTGATTTTCAGACCGTAATGAATTTTTCCTTTTGCATATTTAAGCAGTATCAGTTCATACTCCGCGTTTTTAAAATCAAAGAACCTGTACTGATATCCGGCATTTCCAGATTTTGAAATATCGAGTCTCGGCGCAGACAAGCCTTCAATATTAAATTCAATCTCCAGCTTTTCAGATTTGATTTCCGGAATGACATTCAGCCGGTAAACAAAATTTTCAAAAACTTTTTTTGTCCGGAAATCAAACAGTATATAATCTTTCTTCAGAATCGGATCATGTTCCCGTGAAATATGCAGTTCATATTCAAACTCAAGTTTTTCAGGGCGAACCTGCTTTGTTCTCATATTAAATAATCCTTTATATTTTTTAAATCTGTTACTTCAGTTTCTGTTCCGTTAGACATTTTTTTTAATTTCGCCTTGTTTTCTTTAATCTCATTTTCACCGATAACAATTACAAATTCAGCATCTGTTTTATTCGCTTCCTTCATCTGTGATTTCACGCTTCGGTTTAAATAATCGGTTTCGCATTTAATGCCAGAATTCCTGAGTTCATTAAGAATCCCGAAAGCAAGAATTTTACATTTCTCGTCCATAGTAACGATATAAATCTTTATACTTTCTTCAGAAGGAAATTTATATTTTTTTGCTTCGAGAATCATTCCGAGTCTTTCCATACCGGCGGCAAAACCGATTGCCGCTGTAGGTTTTCCTCCCAGCTGTTCTACAAGTATATCATATCTTCCGCCTCCGATAAGCGTATTCTGCGCACCGAGAGAATCAGACATGAATTCAAAAGTAGTAGAAGTATAATAATCCAAACCTCTGACGAGTTTATAGTCAACTTCATAATTAATATTCAGCATCTTCAGATTCGCAAGAATACTTTCGAAGAAAATTTTTGTATCCGCTTTAAGGTAATCAAAAAGCAGCGGTGCATTTTTCAGAATTTCAATATCGGTTTTATCCTTTGAATCAAGTATACGCAGGGGATTTTTAATCAGTCTCTTCCTGCTGTCGTCGGAAAGATCATTTTCATAAGCGGAAAGATACTTCTTCAGTTCCTTTAGATAAATTTCCCTTTCGGAAAGCGATCCGATTGTATTTATTCTTATCACTGCATCATTAATTCCGAAATTATTTAAGATCGTGTCAGCAAGCACGATCATTTCCACATCAATAAGATAATCGCCGCTTCCAATAGCTTCTGCGCCGAACTGCGAAAACTCCCTGAATCTGCCTGCCTGCGGTCTTTCTCTG
>JAEUSI010000154.1 GCA_016788375.1 Ignavibacteria bacterium
AGTATGGACACTTCCTCGTTGTATGCAGGTACTATAATTGAAGTTTTACCGAACTCTTCATCCTTTTGAATTTCCGATTCATAAATTTTTTTATCGTGTCTGAAAGTTATCAGAAAAACTATAAATAGCATAATATCAATTACAAAATATCCAAGGAAATAAATTATAAGGAGTTTTTCGGTAATTCTTATTAAGGTACTTTCCAAATTCAGGTTAAAGGTTAGTTTATTTCCCTGTAGAATTAACTGTATGCAGAAATTCCAGTTCCGGAGTTTCCGGCAATAAGTTTTTCAGAAAATTATCTTACTTTCAGTACAGATAAGAATTCAGACTGATATTTCTGATATTACTGCCGGTATTAATATTTTTGATAAAAATAGATTTATTAATGAATAAAAACAATTTTCATATTTTCCCTGAAAAAATGCTGAAGTCATCAGTAATTAATCGACGCGTCTGAACTGATATCCGCCTTTTACAGCTCCCCAGACCTGATTATTATTTTCATCAAATCCCCTGTCCCAGGTTATTAGTCCCGAAGGAGTTACGGTTACTTCCGATACAGCGTATTTTGCGCCTCGGAGATCACTGCTGCAGTTTGTACCCGTCGTTCCTCCGGAGTAAACTCCTTCCGTCATTAATGCAAGAATTACTGTACAGCCCTCTCTTTCAGAAAGAGAATCAGGTGTAAGTTCAGAAAGAGGATTTTCCGATTTCCATGCTCCGGCTAATCTCAGCGGATCCGGGAAAATAAATACCGTGCTTTCGAATCTTCCGTCGGAAGTATTCGTGATTCTGTAAATTCTCTGTCTGTAAGGCTTGTCCTGCTGCTCCGCCATTGCCTGTTCGGCATAAAGCCAGTATGCATCTGTCCTGTCTTTCCATATTCTCGTCATGTGAAGCCTGATGTCGAAATAATCCGAATCGCTTTTTGACTGTTCTTCACTGCTGAAAGATCCTTCCATAAGTTTAACAAGAGCTTCTGTATCAGTGCTTTTTGTCTGCGAACGGGATTCAGCGAAAATCAGTGCAAGTATTATTATTAAAAAAATTCTGGTGAACATAGAAATGAAAGTATTATGATTTTTTTGAATTCAGTTTTTTGTTTTTTGCGAGAGACTCTTTTTTTATTTTATTTTTGAAAGCAATTACCTTAGATAATATTTTTTTATCCGAAACGCCGAGAATTTCCGCTGCAAGCAATGCTGCATTTCCAGCGTTGTTTACGGCAACTGTTGCAACAGGGACGCCGTAAGGCATCTGTACGATAGACAAAAGCGAATCAAGTCCTTTCAGGGACTTAGTCTCGACAGGAACACCGATTACAGGCAGCGGCGAATATGCAGCGCACATTCCGGGCAGATGCGCAGAGCCGCCTGCGCCGGCTATTATAACTTTTATTCCGCGTCTGTGAGCATTTCCGGAATATGAAGACATAAGATCAGGCGTTCTGTGAGCGGAAGTGATTTTTATTTCGTAAGGTATTCCGAAATCGTCTAATACTTCGGCAGCCCTGTTCATTACGGATAAATCGGAATCGGATCCCATTACAATTCCGACAATCGGTCTTGATTTATTCATTTTATATTGGTCAGTTTCTTTGAACAATCATCAAAGTGAGGTCATCTCTCTGATCACTGTTTCCTGTGAATTTTTTTACGTCAGCAATGAGCCCTTTAAGAAGCTCGCTTGCTTTTCTGTCTGCATTATTATTCAGATAAAATTCGAGATTATCAAGTCCGTATTCAGACTTCTTATCGTTCATCGCTTCATTTACTCCGTCTGTATAAAGTATGATCTTGTCGTTTTTGTTGAAATCGAAAACAACTTCATTCTCCATTCCCGCAATTTCAACTTCATTCATTGCCCCGAGAGCAATTCCGTGTTTTTTGATTTTAAAAATTTCCTTCGACTCTCCGGAGATTTTATAAAGCGGAAGGTGACCTGCATTGTAAAGGTGGCATTTGCTTTTCCCTAGGTCTATAACTGCAAAAATTGCGGTTACAAACATTTTTCTGTTCTGAGTTTTTCTTATCATGCGGTTGAGTTTTTCTATTACGACCTTCGGCTTTGCGCTGTCTTCAAGTATCAGATGCATGCAGCTTCTCAGACCGGAAAGCAGCAGTCCGCTGGCAACTCCGTGTCCCGACACATCACATATAAAAAGTCCGATTTCATTTTCCGAAATTTTAAAATAATCGAAATAATCTCCTCCCACTTCACTTGCCGGAATTGAAACTGCCGCAATTTCGAGTTCTCCGATGGTTGCTTCATTTTCCGGAAGCATTGAAAGCTGAATCTCTCTGGCATAATTCAGCTCCTTTTTCATCCTCAGATTTTCGTAATTTTTCTTGTAAAAAAAATCATACTGTCCGAAGAAAACTCTCTGCTTCTTTCTTTCCGAAGTATATGCAATTGCAAAGAACATTAATCCCATGATAAGATTAGGCACAATATTATCTGCAGTGAATTCATATTTAAAGAAAATCATCAGGATTAACGGAAGACTCAGACTGATTAAAAACAGTTGAATTATTTCCGTTCTTGAAAATCTGAAAATCAGAACAAATATTCCGATCATAAAGAAAAATTTCAGGAGAGACTCGTTCTTGTCTGTATCAACGGAAACCGTCAGGTCTCCTTTATCACCGCTTATTATCTCTTTCTTTTTTTTACCGTGAGATTCCGACTTTACGGAATCAGCCTGAACGGAAACTCCGCTGTTTTTAGAAGACAGATTTTCTTTTTCCTCTTTATCAGCCGGATAAAAAACATTGTATGCCAGAAAAACAATCAGCTGGGCAATTACAAATACAAATATTGATCTTCTGATATTTGAAACGCTGAATGCCTTTTTGTAAATCAGGCGCAGACCGGTAATAACAAAGAAATTCAGAATCATGAGAAACAGGGAAAAGTTGGCTGACTCTTCGGTGGTAATGTTTACAGCAGCTGTAATAAAACAGACAAAGGTAAACACCGTGAGAAAAACTTTAAATATATTCAGGTTTTTTTTATCCTGAAATAAGCTGTAAGCCTGTTCTTTGGAATAATTTAAATACTGGTCGAATGTTTCAAACTGCGCCAATTCGGATTAAAATTAATTGGATGATAAAAAACTGATTGTGATAAATAAACGTTACGGCAGAATTAATGTTGCAGAATACTAACTGTTTATTCCTTTGCTGTCTGATTATTATCCTTAGGAGGAACGTATTCATCCGGAAGCTTTATCCCTCCCCCGAAGAAAAATTCCCTCATCTGATCTTCAAAAACTTTATCCGTAGCCGGAGATGTGAGATCCAGACGGTATTCGTTTACAATCATTTTAAAATGATCAAGAAACATTCTGAAAGCCTGCTTCGAAACGCTGTTGTAAATTTTCTCACCGAGCTCTCCGCCGACAGGCGGTTTGTCCAAACCCGGAAGATCCTGATCGAGTTTAATGCAGTGTACTGTTCTTGTTTCCGGCATAATCAGTTATTTTTTAATTTCCTGAGGTGAAAGATCAACAATTCTTGCTTCTGTTCCGGTGTTAATGGTTTTCTGGTTTTCAACGGCTTCAATGAAAAGGTCTCTGTCAATAATATTCGTATCATAAATCGTAATTTTTTCCGGTAATTCGCCGAAGTACTTTTTCAGCTGCGTGCCGACATAGTTGTTTGTCGCTACGGTGTAATTCTTATCTTCCGAAATATCTTCTCCGTTCACTGTAATGCTTTCGATAAAATTTTCGTTTCCGCCGGTAAATTTTTTTGAATCGTAAACTACTTTCATTCCCGAAACAATTATCATGTCACTCGAGCCGAGTTCATTAATTTCTGCTATGCGGTTTTTTAAATTGTTCGTAATCATCTGCTTCAGATTGCTTCCGCTGATTACAAAAGTAACTATCGTATTCCCGAACGGATTAATTTCCCATATATCGTTTATTGTAATCTCGCCTTTCGGCAGATCTTTTCTTATTCCTCCGGAATTCAGAAAAGTAACATCCGTTCCGAGTTTGCTTCTCACTGCATCAGCTTCCCATTGACCGAGATTGCTTTCTTCAGAGTAACCTCTTTTCCAGTCGGTTTCAAGAGTGCCGATTACTTTCATAAGATCACCCTGTATCGCATTTACCATAGCTTCCACTTTTGCCTGTGCTTTTCTGTCGTAAACGGCAGAATCCATTTTTGTCTCAATGAGCTCTGAACTGAAAGATAGAAGCGTATCTTTTTTTGTATCAACTTTCATTTCTATCTTACCGAGCCATCTTGAATAAGAACCTGCCTGAGCAATTATCACACCTTCTTCAATTACGGGCTTGAACAACGGGGTATGAGAATGTCCGCCGATGATTATGTCTATGTCTTTGTAGAATTTTGATGCGATTTTTTTGTCATTATCCACTCCGATGTGAGTCAAAAGTATAATAAGATCGCATTTTTTCTTTTTGAGATATTTAATGCCTACGGTAATAACGGAATCTGTATTGAGCATCTGAATATCCGTTACATTTTTCGGAAGTGTAAGTGTCATAAGATCGAGGGCTGTCAGCCCGATTATGCCGCATTTTACGCCGTTGATTTTTTTGATTAAGTACGGTTTGCCGAAAGTTTTATTTTTGCTTTTGAGAAAAACATTCGCCGAGAGATATTCGAAATTCGCTTTCATAAGCGCTGAATCAAGAGCGTACTGACCGTAATCAAATTCATGATTTCCTATAACAAAGGCATCGAGCCCGTAGAGATTAAGAAGCTCTATCTGTGAATATCCTCTTGTTATGGTTGAAATAGGAGTTCCCTGATAATCATCTCCTCCGTTGAGAAGGAGTGTTTCACTGTTTCGGAACTTATTTATATAGCCGAGCATATTGGAAGTTCCGCCGATATAATAAGACTCGGACACTCCCGTTACTGTGTCTTTTTTTGAAACTCTGTAAGGAAGGTTTCTTGCATGGAAATCATTCCAGTGAAGAATAGTCATTTCCTTTACATTTCCGGATTTGGAATCTGATTTCTGTGAAAATGCTGATTCATTAAACATCAGTATTGAAAGAAAACAGATGATTAGAATTTTCATATAGTCGGGATGACTGGATTCGAACCAGCGGCCTCTTCGTCCCGAACGAAGCGCGCTACCAAGCTGCGCCACATCCCGATTTTTTAAAACAAACATTTATGCTTCCGTACGGAATATTTTCCTGAATACCCTGAAGTTTTGCTTTAAAGTGCTTCAATATACTCAATAAAATTTTTTTTAAAAATGTTAATTTCAGATGTTTCAGAGGTATATTTCTGTACCGGTTTAATAATCACTTTTGCTCACCTTTGTTTCACTTTTTCAATGCTTTCTTTTCAATTATATCCGGCTTAACAAACTTTTCAGGAATTAATTTTCAATTATGAAAAATCAGATCAGAATTAATAATTCTTTATATTAATTTTTTCAGTTTCTTAGGAATTGAGTCCAGATGCAAAAGAAGTTAGATAAAGTTGTCAAATCTCCCAAACTATTTTGAGCCGGGTGGAGATTTGACAACTTTAATGCAGTGATCGCCGGAATTCCGAAAAGCCCTGAGATCCTGGGTGAAAATTTTGTAATGCAGATATTCTACCTGCTGTATAAACTTCACTCACTAAACAAAAAAAGCCCGCATTGAGCGGGCTTTGGTTTTGTTGAAATGATATTATGAATCGTTCGTCTTTATTTGATCAGCACCATACGCTTTATGTCTTTGAACTCTCCGGATTCCATTCTGTAAAAATAAACTCCACTTGAGAGACTGCTTCCGTTGAATTTTACTGTATATTTTCCCGGAGAAAGATTCTCATTTACAAGCGTCGCTACTTCTTTTCCGAGTACATCATAAACCTTCAGTGAAACAAATCCCGATTTCGAAATTCCAAATTCCACATTCGTAACAGGGTTAAACGGATTCGGATAATTCTGCGATAATGAATATACTTCCGGAACGGCTGTTGTGCTGTTCTGTGAAACTGATGTCAGCAGTCCGTCAGTGAAATCAAGCGCTCCTTTGACGTATCTTCT
>JAEUSI010000155.1 GCA_016788375.1 Ignavibacteria bacterium
ATAATCATCTCCCGTTACATCCGTCTGAACATATCCGCTTTGCCCGGCTGCCGCATCATTTTCCACCTGGCTCAGATCTGATGCATCAATAATTCCGTCAAGATTGACATCACCGCTGAAGATTGCAAATCTGACAGGAGATATATCCACCTGCTTCAAATTATTGCCAAATGCCTGAGATTGAGAAGAAATGAAATTATAATTAATATTACTCCCTGCAGTATAGTTTACAGCAGAGCTGCTCCAGGTTTCCACGCTGTTCCTGTGTTTCAAAACGATAAAATATGAACCGTCTGGAGTATTTGTGATTGTAAAATTTGATGATAAAGTAATTGAATCCAGAACAGAATACATAGATTCAATAATATTATATGGAGGATTTCCTTCCCTGAGATTTACTTCGACTGTATCGCGTTGGTTTAGGTTATTTAAAGCCGGGTTATAGAAACCTTCCAGTGCAGCGTTTACATTCAGAGTACCGGTTACAGGTAAATTCCATTGAGCAATATGATAAACATTAATTGCATCAACAGAATTGAAAAGTCCTCCGACAATAAGATTACCTCCGTAACTATTAACAGCATATGCACCGCAGGCATTGGAACCTCCGTAAAAAAGGCCGCTTCCAAGTGATGACCAGGAAGAACCATCCCATTTTGCTATTCCGTTGGTTGTAATTCCGCCGGATGTCTGAAACAAACCACCTGCATAAAGGTCATTGTTAATCACAGTTAATCCGAAAACATATTGATAAATAATACCTCCGATTCCGCTGCCTAAAGGAGCCCACGTACTTCCGTTCCACTTTGCAATGTTGTTTGCGCTTACTCCTCCTGCGGTTGAAAATAGTCCGCCGGCTATTAATTCTCCGTTGTATTCTGTTAATGAATAAACTATATGACCGATGCCTGATCCAATCGGCGACCATGATGTTCCGTTCCATTTAGCAATATGGCTGGCGTTTGATCCTCCGGCTGTTGTAAAAAATCCGCCTGCAATAAGATCACTTCCGTAATGACCGAGTGCCATTACATGTGAATTCATACCTCCCGCCATATTCTGCCAGCCGCCTGATCCGCGGGAAGCAATACGTCCGGCAGGTGATCCGTCAGCTTCTATAAAATAACCTCCTGCGATTAGCCTGTTATTGTATACAGTAAGTGAAGTTACAATATCTCCGACTCCGCCCAGATCATCATTCCAGCTTGTTCCATCCCACTTTGCTATGAAATTTAACTCTACTCCGCCGGCATATGTGAATCTTCCCCCGGCAACAAGCTCTCCGTTAAATACTGTAAGTGCATCAACTTCGGCATTTGTCCCTGTACCTAAAGGCATCCACGAACTGCCGTTCCATTTTGCTATGTAATTCGCAGGGACTCCTCCTGCACTTGTAAATTGTCCGCCGGCTATGAGTTCTCCGTTGTAAACTGTTAAAGCATGAACCCAATCATTCATTCCTGTAGATAATCCGGACCAGCTCTGGCAATATGCATTGTGAGAGAAAATTAATGTCAGGTATATTAAAACTGATATTTTATAAATCTTTTTCTGATTTAATTTTCTTATTGAATTATTCATTTTTAATAATTTTTGATTAAATGTAAATACTGAAGTAACTATTTTAAATTATTTACACGAAATACAGAATTTTTCATGTCAGTTTTGTTTAATAAAAATAATTTGGAAAGAGTAGTATCCCTAGTTTTTGTTTTAAACTTTTAATCTGCATGATTTATTTTTTTTAACAACAGATAGATTATAATCCCGGTATATTAAATTAAAAAGCCGGAAGATCTCTCAGCCGGCTTTTATTAATTGGGATCAGGAATTCGAACTGCAAAAAAATATCCAAAATCTAAAATCAACAATCAAAAATCTTAAATCATGCTCACGGCGTCACTACATAAACTCCGACTGCAGCATTATTCTCCACAATACTCAAATCCCCGGCATCAACATAATCATCTCCCGTTACATCAGTCTGAACATATCCGCTTTGACCGGCTGCCGCATCATTTTCCACCTGACTCAGATCTGATGCATCAATAATTCCGTCAAGATTCACATCACCGCTGAATAAAGTCCATTTTGTTCCGACCAGCTGCAGATTATTTCCATATGCCTGAGATGAAGATGTTGTAAAATTAAAAGTCATTGAATTTGAGACAAAACTGTTTCCTCCTGAACTCCATGTTTCAATTGAATTTCTGTGCTTTACATCTAAATAATAAGGAGTGCCATTGGCTGCATTTGAGAAAGAAAAATCAGCTTTTCCAAGATTATCCAGAACCGCTTTTGCAGAATCTATTATTGCATAGGGCAGCGAAGTATTTCTCAGATAAACTCTTGCAGTATCTATTACCTGGCTGCCTGAACCTGGATTATAGAAACCTTCAATCAGAACAGTAAGATGAAGTATCCGGAGAGGAGGAACGACATCTACTCTGAAACTCGGTGCCCAGTTCCACAAATCACCGTTTTCATCTCCGCTGCTGTTAGTCGCAAGCCCGGTTGCAAAAATTGTGTCTATATCTGCTATAGCAGGAGCAGTATAACTGAATAAAATACTGACAGTATTACTTATCATCGGGATGTTATCATTATGAGTCAGTTCAACTCCGGATTTATGAATAGTAGTTGAAATAATATTCAATACTCCTTTTCTTGTGGAAATATCACATCCTGCGCCGGTTTTGCCGGATCTCAGTACAGTGAGAGTGTAAGTATTTGTAGATCCTGTTGTGACCGTACTTGGTCCTGAAATTGTAATGCTGGTAGCTACATCCCTTGAACCGTGGCAGCTGCAGCCGCTTGTTGATGTCCTTAATGTTCTCCCCGTTCTTCCGCTGATATCAGCATACGCTGTCAGCGAAAAAAATGATACGATCATTAATGCAATGAGAGGAAACACAAAACAGGTAAGCATGAATTTTTTTTCCATAACTTTTTTTACTCCGTTTTAATTTATTAAATAAATGATTTTAATTGTTTTGAGGCTTTCAAATTGTATACATTATATTGTTTAAGATTAATAATACATTATGATAATTATCATGTAATTTTATGATATTTATCATGTTTGTTAATGTTTTTGCTGTTTCAGGCAAAAATTCACACTTCTAAATCAATATCTGATCAGTCAATTGAAATATTATTATCAAGGTTTTTCATTATAAAAGAAAAAGCCGGAAGACTTCTCCTCCGGCTTTGAATAATTAAAAATTACAAATTACGAATTACGGGTTACGAAATACGATATACGATTTATGATTTATGATTTATGATTTATGATTTATGATTGTTTGGAGTTATTTAAAAATTAATTCAATAATTCAAAATTTAAATCTGAATTCAATTTACACCGGACGCTTAATTACGGTGCAATAACAGCCACACCGAGAGTGGAATTGTTTTCCACAATACTCACATCCCCGGCATCTACATAATCATCTCCGTTTACATCTGTATTTACATAACCGCTTACTGCATTCATTGCATCATTCTCCGCCTGGCTCAGATCCGATGCGTCTACTATACCGTCCTGATCAATATCCCCGGAATAAAATCCGTATCTCAGCGGAGACGAGTCAATCTGAGACATATTGCTGCCGAATGCTTTTGTTACAAGATCACTGAAAACATAACTGTTCATAGCTCCTTTGTTAAGCACCTGACCTCCGGATTTACTCCATGTTTTAATCGAATTTCTGTGTTTAAAAACAATATAGTAAGTTCCGTTCGGAGCATTGTTAAATGTCAGAGCCGCAGAACCTCCGGATGATAATATTACTTTAGAAGAATCAACAGCCGAAAATGGCGTTATTGTATTATTGAGATATACTCTTATTGTATCCGGAACCTGAGTATCAGTCATATTATTGTAAAATCCCTGTATACATCCCGAAAAGTTTACCTGTATTTTATTTAAAGAAGTTGAATCCTTTTCATAAGCTCCGATTGTCGGTGTTATTATACTTCGCGAATTCCCGAGTATATCTGTCGAAACGCTGCTTATCGGTGTTGCTTTTGTAAGGAGAGAAGACGAAGACAATGGAATCAGATAATTGGACGGATTAAATGCATAAGCAGGATTTAACTGAATTGAAAATATGTCCTGTCCGGGAGAATATGCGGTTTTCCAGTCTGTCAGTGTAGTATAAGGAGTAATTGACGTTGCAACTCCTGTTCCTCCGGTTCTCATTTTAGTATTTGCAGCCGGAAAATAATAATCGTTATTTTTAATTCCGCCTGTTCCCCAGTTATATCCCGGATCCGGAGTAAGGATGCAGTATTTGGTTTTAATTCTGATACTGTCACGGTTTTGCTTCAGGTCAAGATAGATTGAATTATTGGCAATCAGCATAGCAGAATCGTTTGAAGAAACAGTTCTGCATAAAATCCCGCCTCCGCAGGTATCAAGAGAAGAAGCAGTTCCTGAAGGATCAACATCACCGGTAAGATAAATTGAATTATAAACTATCCTGTCATTTGTTCCCGAAATTTTTCCGATACCGGCAATCTGACGGCCGTTGCTTCCGTTGCTGAGAATATTATAAATTTCATTGTTTGCAATTAAATTATTTGTCGGACCGGCGTCTGAAGAAGATGCTGCAACAATCCCGGCAGTAGAAAATCCTTCTTCCATTTTAATGTCATGAATTTTATTATTCATCACCCTGTAATTTCTTCCGATATTAGTTGCAGTATAAGAATGATCCCAGGCAAGTTTTTCAACGGCAATTCCTATAAGATCCGTTCCGAATCCGTAAACACCTCTCGGTCCGCCGATAAACATGACTTCATTGCCGGATATCTCGCAGTAATTCTGGTTTAATGTGAAAATACCCGACTTACCTATTTCATCGGAATTATAAGCCGAAGATCCGATTACATTCCCGCTGATTACATTAAATAAATTAATGTTTGTAACATATGCAAGAAGCGCGATGCCGATGTAGCATTTGTAAATTTTATTGTTCAGATAGAAATTCGAATCGTTGTTTGCACCTCCGAGACCGTTTATGTCTGTATTTGTTCCGCTTTGAACTATTCCATAAGTTACAAGATTAAAAGCAAGCTGATTAGCGCCGCAGTTCAGTTCACAGTTTCTAACTGTATTATGTCTCGAGCCGATTGATGATCCTATTCCCGAAGAAGCAACCCAGATACAGGAAGTAAAATTAAATCCCGCATTGTTGTTTTTAATTATAAGATTTCTTCCTTCACCGTTTATTCTTCCGTCTATTGTAATATTATCCGCATATTCAATTTTGATTATTGCCCCGTTGATGTTACCCTGAACAGTCCTTACACCTCCGGACGGTCTGACTGTCACAGAAGAATAATTAGACAGACCGGATCCGCTTCTCTGAATAACTGCAGTTGCAGTTTCTGTCGTATTGTTTACTATATCAACAGTTACTGCTCCGGTGTGTGTACCTGCATTAACAGCATCAAATGCGGATTTAAGTGTAGCATATGACCCTGCTCCGGGATTTACCAGTACATTCTGAGAATTAACCTGGTTTGTAAAAATAAAAAGGAGAATTACAGAAAGTGTAATTAGTGTTCTCATATTTTGCTTTTTTAATTAGTTAAAGGCTGTCAAAATATTGAATAAAATTGTAATTAAAAATACTTTTCTGTCTGAAAATGCAGATTGTATTTTTTAGAAAGAATACATCATCTGCTCGTTTGTTTATTTAATTAGTATAAATCAATTCTTACAAGATATTTTCAGACATTTTTATTCTTTAGAAAAAACAAAAATTAGTTCATGCAATAAATATTTTTATCTTATTTACAATTTACAAAAACAAAAGCCGGAAGACTTCTCCTCCGGCTTTTGTTAAACTACGAATTAAGAATTACGAATTAGAAATTTGAAATCTGAAA
>JAEUSI010000156.1 GCA_016788375.1 Ignavibacteria bacterium
TTTTATATCCTGGACCGCAATAGATTTAGGATAACCTATATACATATATCCGTAACCTGCAAGCAGCAGAATTATTATTACAGCAAAAATAATCCCGGTTATTTTCAGAAATTTTCTCATGGATGTTTTTTAAATTAATTATTAAAAATATGATTGACAGAAATATATATTTAAACTTTAGTTAACAAAAATAATAAAAATTAAACAAATATTCTGAATGTTGTTAAAATTATTTCATTTACTGTTTTTTAATTCTAAAGTTACATTTCCAGTCTGCAGAAGTTTATCTGCAGATTATAAAATTTAATTAAATTATTTTATTGAAATCAGATTTTGTATATGAAAAAAATACTTATTGCGACCGGAAATTCTCACAAAATTAATGAAATAAAATTATTGCTGCAAGATTTTCCGGGATTAAAGATTCTTTCACTTAAGGATTTTTGCATTAAGCCCGAAATAACAGAGGACAAAGATTCTTTGGAAAAAAACTCATTAAAGAAAGCGCGTGAAACATATAATATCCTGAAAATTCCGTGTGTGTCTGATGATACCGGACTTTTTGTTGAAGCTTTAAACGGCGCACCTGGAGTTCATTCGGCAAGGTATTCGGGAGAAAATGCAACTTATGATTCAAACTGCAGAAAGCTTTTGTATGAACTCAAAGATATTCCCGCTAAAGACCGAAATGCATATTTTGAAACTGTAATCTGCTTATATATAAATGATAATGAAAATTACTTTTTCAATGGTATCTGTAAAGGTAGAATAATAAATGAAGTCAGAGGAAAATACGGATTCGGGTATGACCCTGTATTTGTTCCTGAGGGATATGACAGGACATTTGCCGAAATGACAAATGAAGAAAAGAATAATGTCTCACACAGATCTGCGGCAGTTAAATCATTTGCCGGATTCCTGAAGAATTAAAAATATTAGTGCCCCGCAGAGGATTCGAACCTCTAAGAAGTGATTCGTAGTCACTCAGTTTATCCATTAGCTTAGCGGGACAGATTTGTTTAAATTATATTTTGAACAGCAGAATTTAAAGGTAAAATATTGAAAATTATTCAGGATAATTTTAAAACGGGAAAAACCGCCAGGTACTGTACAAATAGTCCTTCAAATGAAATCAAATCTCTTTGGTTTGTTATTCACGGTTACGCTCAGCTGGCATCGGATTTTATACGCAGTTTTGATTTTCTTGACAATGAGAATACTCTGATAATTGCTCCTGAAGGATTATCCAGGTTTTATTCTCGCTCGCTGCCGGCAGCCTCATGGATGACTATATCTGACAGGGAAAATGAAATTCATGATTATGTTTTCTATCTGACCGGACTATTAAAATATATTTCAGGAAAATACGATTTAAAGAATTCCGTAAAAAACCTTCTGGGGTTTTCTCAGGGAGTTCATACTGCTGTAAGATTTTTTGCTCATTCGGATGCAGATTTTAAAAGATTGGTTTTATGTTCTTCTGATTTTCCGCCAGATGCAGATTTCGGAAAGTTCGCGGAAAATTTAAAGTCAGCTGAAATGTTTTATCTCCGGGGAAGAGATGACAGTATTTTCACGGAAGCAGATTTTCAGAAAAGTAAATTCCTGCTTGAATCAAACAGTATTAAATTTAATGAAATTGTTTTCCGGGGCTCACATGAAATTAACAAAGATTCTTTCGCAGAAATATTAAATTACAATAAATAAAAAAGCCTGCAGAAATATATCTGCAGGCTTTAATTTATACTTTTAAATTAAATTGTTTACTGACCGAGATAAGCTTTAAGAGCTTTGCTTCTAGATGCCTGTCTTAATCTTCTGATTGCTTTTTCCTTAATCTGCCTTACTCTTTCTCTGGTAAGTTTGTATTTATCGCCGATTTCTTCAAGTGTAAGAGGATTCTCCTTTTCGAGTCCGTAATACAGTTTCACAACTTCCTTTTCTCTCTGAGACAATGTATCAAGCGCTCTTTCGATTTCAATTCTCAATGAATCCTTTAAAAGAGCCATGTCGGGCATTTTCATCTGTTTATCCGGCATAATATCAATCAGCTTTGTGTCTTCGCCATGTATGCTCGGAGCATCCATCGAAACATGTCCTCCGGAATTTTTAAGTGTCTCCTGAACTTCATATACACTCATGTCAAGTTTTTCCGCTATTTCAAGTACATTCGGGATTCTTTCATTCTTTTGTTCAAGCTCGCTTATTGTTTTTGCAATCTTACTTTTTTGCTGAACAATATTCAGGGGAAGTCTGACAACTCTCGACTGCTCAGCCAGCGCTTGCAATATTGACTGTCTGATCCACCAAACTGCATACGAGATAAATTTGAATCCCCTTGTTTCGTCAAATTTCTTTGCGGCTTTTATCAGTCCTAAATTTCCTTCGTTGATAAGATCATTCAGAGACAGACCCTGATTCTGATACTGCTTGGCTACACTGACGACAAATCTTAAATTTGCTTTTACAAGAAGATCCAGTGCTTTTTTGTCACCCTTCTTAATTTTCTTTGCGCATTCAATTTCCTGTACAACCGTTAGAGGCGTTGTCTTGCTGATTTCCTTCAAATAAATATCTGTAGACTGGTTTTCCCTGCTTGTATACTGCTTGCCTAATTTCATTGGTTTAAATTTTTGCTTTATTAAAAATTTCTTCCGGAGATTTGTAATGAATTATTAATTCCCGGCTGATGGTTCTTATTCCGAATATACGGAATAAATCTCTGTATTTCTCCGCATTTAACGATAGAAAAGGGAGATTTGTTTCTTTGCATAATGATACAATTAATGCATCTCTGTAAGTGTTTTTTAATTTTTTCTGTCTGATTTTCCTTAGAATCTCACCCGAACTGAGTGAATATTTATAAGGAATTCCGAGAACTGAACTTCCAAAGAACGAGTTTTTTGCTTTTTCCGTCTGAATTTTATTCTCACATCCCGAAAAAATTTCGGCTGCATTTAAAACAGACGTATAACAGTGAAAAAGTTTTAGTGATTTAATAAGCAAACTTTCATCTCTTCCTGCAGAAGCCGAAAGATGTTCAGCATACACATCTGTATCAATAAATATTTCAAAAGAACTTTTCAGATTTTTAAGGTTATTTCATTTACAAATTCCTTAAAACCGGTATTATTTAAAGAACCTTCTGAATTCAACAAAAGCCTGATGATATTTTCATCAAGCTTTAATTTTTTTTTCAGAAAGAAAAAATTATTATCAAACGAATTTTCTGTAACCTGATTAATATTGTCCGTTTTGCAAAAATCAGACATAGCGGGTAATTTAATGTGAAGATGAATAATAATAATATTATTCTATGTTACCGAGAAAATCAATTTTATCTTCTTTATGTAAGGTGACAATTGCCTTCTTTCTGTCAGCTCTGTATCCTTCAAATCTGCCTTTTCTCGTCATCTGTGATTTCTTTTTACCTTTTAAAACAAGAGTATTCACCTTTGTCACTCTGACATTAAATTTTTTTTCGACTGCTCTGGCAATTTCAATTTTATTGCAGTTTTTTCCCACTTCAAAAGAATACTGATTAAGCAGTTCCTGAACTGCAGTATTTTTTTCCGTTATGAGAGGTTTTACTAAAATTGTTTTCATTATTAAATCCGGGAATTAATTTATTAAACTTTTACATAAAACTTCAACTGCAGATTTCTGCATAAGTATGAGCTTATTGTTCAGCAGATCATAGGTTGCAGCTTTGTCTGAAATCATAACACTCAGTTTTTCAAGATTTCTGCCTGATTTATAAACATTATCATTTTTACCTGAAAGCAAAAGAAGAGTTTTTTTATCTTCTACTTTAAGATCTTTAAGTATTTTCTGCAAATCTTTTGTTTTCGGAGTTTCAAAACTGAAATCCTCAATTACCATTATTTCATTCTCTTTTGCCTTAATGCTCAGAGCGCTTTTCCTTGCAAGTCTTGCTGCTTTTTTCGGAATTCTGAGTTTATATGTATGAGGAACCGGACCGAATATATTACCGCCGCCAACCATAATAGGCGACCTTCTTGTACCCTGTCGTGCATTACCGGTGCCTTTTTGCCTGAAAGGCTTTTTGCCGCCGCCGCGAACTTCACTTCTTCCTTTTGTTTTATGAGTACCCTGACGCTGATTTGAAAGATATGTTCTGACTGACTGGTAAATAAGATGCTGATTCGGTTCTATCTGAAATACTTCATCCGGAAGAATTATTGTCTTTCCTGAATCCGAGCCGTCAAGTTTATATACTTTTAATTCCATTTTTAGTTTTTATAAATTTCTACGAGTCCGGTTTTTGTCCCCGGCACTGCCCCTTTTATTAATATTAAATTTGAATCACTGAATATTTTTACGACTCTTAAGTTTCTGACAGACACTGTATCATTTCCCATTCTTCCGGCCATTCGCTGACCTTTGAATACTCTTGAAGGATATGAACTTCCGCCGATTGATCCTGGAGCTCTTTGCCTGTCACTCTGTCCGTGAGTTCTCTGGCCTCCTCCGAATCCGTGTCTTTTAACAACACCCTGAAAACCTTTTCCTTTTGAAATTCCGGTGACTTTAACAATATCGCCTTCCTTAAAAATATCCACTTTTATCTGATCGCCTTCTTTGATGTCACCTGCGGGAAAATTCTTAACTTCCCTGAGGAATCTCAGCACCGGGGTTTTAACTTTCTTAAACTTACCCGTTAAAGGTTTTGTTGTATTTTTTTCTTTCTTTTCTTCAAAGCCAAGCTGAACTGATTCATATCCGTCTTTGTCTTTATTCTTAATCTGTGTTACATAACACGGACCTGCTTCAATAACGGTACAGGGAACAGCATTACCATCGCTTTCAAATATGGTAGTCATTCCGATTTTTTTTCCTAAAATTCCAATCATGATTTAAAAATGTTTGTACTTTAAAATAATAATTATACTTTTAACTCAATATCAACACCGCCGGGAGGATCCAGTTTTGTCAGAGCATCTATTGTTTTTGGCGATGAATTCAGAATATCAATCAGTCTTTTATGAGAGCGTGTTTCAAACTGTTCTCTGGATTTTTTGTCAACATGCGGAGATCTCAGTACCGTATATACATTCTTTTTTGTCGGTAACGGTATCGGTCCGCTGACTATTGCACCGGTAGATTTGATCGTCTTTATTATTCTTTCAGTCCATTTATCAAGCAATGTATGATCATATGACTTAAGCTTGATTCTGATAATTTGTGATGCCAAGTTTATTTAAATTTATGTTTTTCTTAAAAATTAACCGGTCTTATTCCAGTATTTTTGTTACAACTCCTGCTCCGACTGTTCTTCCGCCTTCTCTGATAGCGAATTTTAATCCGTCTTCCATTGCAATCGGTGAAATTAATTCGATTACAAGTTTCTCTACATTATCGCCGGGCATTACCATCTGAATTGTATCCGGAAGATGTACAACTCCGGTTACGTCAGTTGTTCTGAAATAAAACTGAGGTCTGTAATTTGTGCTGAAAGGTGTGTGTCTTCCGCCTTCTTCCTTTGCAAGAATATATACCTGAGCTTCAAATTTTGTATGGGGAGTGATAGATCCCGGTTTTGCAAGAACCATTCCTCTTTCTATTTCTGCTTTGTCTACGCCTCTTAACAGCAATCCGCAGTTAAATCCTGCAACTGCTTCATCAAGTTCTTTATTGAACATTTCGGCTCCGGTTACAACTGTTTTTTTCTTTGCTCCGAGTCCTATTAATTCTACTTCCTCACTTACTTTTACTTTTCCTCTTTCAATTCTTCCGGTAGCAACTGTTCCTCTTCCGGTAATAGAAAAAACGTCTTCTACCGGCATTAGGAATGTCTTGTCAATGTCTCTCTTCGGTTCCGGGATATATGAATACACTGCCTCCATTAAGTCAA
>JAEUSI010000157.1:0-3521 GCA_016788375.1 Ignavibacteria bacterium
TAACTCGTCTGCAAAGCAGACAGAGTTCAGTGATGTTGTTACGCCGACATCATATGAACTCATCGGTGAATTTGTCTTTAAAGTCTTATATATTTTCCCGTTGTTACCCGAAATCCAAACATCGTTGTTTTTAGAAAAGACAGATCTGAAATTAACGGAAGGTGTAGTATAACTTGCCCATGAATTTCCGCTGTTTGATGACCTGAATACTTTTCCCGCGTCTCCTACTGCAATAACATTTATTCCGTCAGGCGTATGAATACTGTTGAATCCCTGCGGGAATGTAAGACTGCTTGAGATAAGAATTAAGGAAAAAATCATGAATGAAATTCTGATTGAATTTTTCATTTTTTACTTTGATTAATTAAATTTATTTAATAAATAAAAGTAATGTTTATATCATGATTATTCAATTAATTAATTCGGATTTTATTGTTTTAATGTTTACAAACAAAATATTTTAAAGCTTTAAACAACCTCGCAGAATTTCATTCCCGGCTGTGAGGGAATCTTTGAATTTAAATTAACTTACAAATCATCGTTTCAGAAAAACCAGCCCGAATCTACACCTTTCCCTAAACTGAATCAATACATTGAAGTATTGTTTATTCAGAGTCTCAGAGAAACATTGATTTTAATATATGCTGAAATAATTCTGTTTCTCTGTACTTCATTGTGCTGAGTTATTTTGATTTGAAATTCATTCTTTATATAGAGTAACGCAGGGTCGGTATATAAAGCTGGTTTATCTGATAAATTAATATAACGGAAAACATATATTAAGACATTACAGATCATTCAGATTTGAAATTAAGAACGATGATACTGAGTCACCCGGAAAAATAAACTGCATAACAGCTTAAAACCTCCGGGAAAAAAATAATAACTCCGGAAAAACTATTTTTTTCCGCTGAAACTTTTACAATTTCTCTCATAACTAAAATCTTACCTGCCGGAATGTGATTTGAAGTAAATGTATTATAAATTTCACTGATCAGAGTAAAATGATTTGGAAATGATTTAGAAGAGGACGGCAGCATTTTAGAAAGTGACAGCAGCATTTTAAAAGGTAACGGAAACATTTTAAAAATACAGGGAAAGCAGACTGAGTGAATAAACTTCACATTACATATGCTGAATATATCGATAATTTTTAAGTTTATAAATTTTGTTGCTAAAAAATAAAACGGGAATTCAGGAACTATTTTTTAAAAAATTGTAATTATATTTTTAAAGACAGAATTTTACAATATAATAAAGTACTGCAGTTTTCTATATTACAGTTAAAGAAAGTTTCTGCGGGGATTAAATTAACAATAAACTGAAAACCAGTATGAACGAATCAAATGAAATTTCAAGAGGCAAACTTCTGATATCGGCCCCTTTTTTAAACGATGTTTTTAAAAGATCTGTAATTCTGCTTACTGAATATAATGAAGAGGGATCAGTAGGTTTTATACTTAACAAGCTTACGGAATACAAGCTTAATGAAATTATAGAAGACTTTCCCGAATTTGATTCTCCTGTTTTTCTCGGTGGTCCTGTTCAGACCAATACACTGAATTTCATTCACAGGGCGGGAAATATTCTAGACGGCAGTCATGAAATTATGGATGGGGTTTACTGGGGAGGGAATTATGAAACTCTGAAAATCCTGATCGAAAACAATTCTCTGAATCCGCAGGATTTTAAATTTCTTCTGGGCTATGCCGGCTGGGGTCCGGGTCAGTTAAATGACGAATTGAAAATCAACTCATGGTATTTGAAAGATCCACAGAAGGAAAATATCTTTGATAATGAACCCGGGAATCTCTGGAACAGAGTTCTTAAGACTATGGGAAAAAAGTATTCTCTAATTTCCACTTTCCCTTCGGACCCTTCAGTAAACTGAATCGGGATTATTCTTTTCATAATCTTATACTGACTGAATAATAATAATATTCATCATTTATCTGCGGAATTAAATTCCTGTTATTCTCCTTTACTTTACCCTTAAAAAACAGATTTATCAGAATATTCTTAAGTATAAAGCCTGCAATTTCCTCCGTCCATCTGCCTTTGTATAAAAATATATTGACTGAATTATCAATTACAAAAAACAAAGCGCTCTGTATTGCAGCAGTCCTGTAATACTGATTCAGCTCTTTTAATGGAATCAGAGACAATATGTTGCGGGATACATATACAGATAAAAATCCCGCAGGGCTTGTCTTCAATTCCGGCTTGTAATTTATAACGGCATAATCATTTATAAATCCGCCGATGCTTATATTATTGCGGATTATAATTGATTTCTTTTCCTTTACAGCTTCCCTGTTAAAAGAATAAATCTTCTGATTAAAGTCCCGAATTAAATCCTTACGTGCTTCGGAAGGATTTAAAAGAAATTTATTTTCCGGATTCAAAATATATTCTTTAATATTCTTTACTCCAGGAGAAATCTCTGCTGAAGGATTTTCTGCTTTTTTGACATAAGAAATTTTCTGAGATAAAGAAATCTGAGGGATGAAAATAAAAAGAATACTATATATTAAAATAAAATTCTTCACGGGAAATTATTTTAATAATAATTTATCCTAATTTAAACATCATTATTTAAAATTTCAATAACCGACTCTTCAATTGTCCTTTGTCTGATTCCGTAAGATCTCAGTTTATCAGTGTTCATGGATACATCTGCAACCTTGTGCAGACCTGATGCATCAAGCATTGATATTCTCTCTATTAGAGACATGTCAAAATTACCCGCTCTGCACAATACTTCTCCGAGCCCGGTTCTTGAAATCCTTTCACAGCCTCCGAAGTTCAGTGTTTCTCCGGAAATTCCTGCAGATATAAGATCGCGGATAATTTCTGCGGCATCATGGAGCGCAAGCGGGGTTCTGAACTGATCATAAAAAAGCCTTGAAATCTTTCCTGCGCGAAAATTCATAAGAGTATTGTGAAAATTATTTACAGAGTGATTTAATCCGATTCCGTATAAAAGTGATGTTCTGAGAATTATAAATTTACCGTTATGATTCCTGACAATTTCTTCGCTGATAACCTTTGTTTCCGCATAAAAAGAAACGGGATTTATCCGGGAATTTTCATCAAGCATGCCTCCTTTGTCACCGTCATAAACAAGATCCGTAGATGTAAATATCAGGAGCGAATCAGATTCTGCTGACAGCCGGGTTAAATACTCCGTGGATTTTACATTTAGTCTGATTACAAATTCTCTGTCGAGTTTATCACATAATTCGGGACGGGAAATTGCAGCAGTATGTATAACTACATCGGGTTTAAATGCGCGGAATATTTTTTTGAGACTCTTATTATCCGTAACATCTGTTTTTTCAGAATTATATTCCGTACAGTTCCCGGTATTTTCAAAGTAAAGTGTAAGTATATCATGTCTGACGGAGAGTATTTTGTTCAGATACTGACCTAAAAGACCGCTTCCGCCTGTTATCAGGATTCTCATGCAGTTAAAACTTTTATATTAAACCGTTAAAAACATAATAATTACATAACAGTTT
>JAEUSI010000157.1:3531-5859 GCA_016788375.1 Ignavibacteria bacterium
AAATTGCCATACAAACAAAAGTACGGCGCTAACCAATACGGCGATGATCTGTTTTGTCATAACTGAAGATTTTAGATGGTTGATTAAAATTAATTCGGTTTGGCAGTACAAGATAAAAACAAAACACAAAAAACACTTTTTCAAAACAAATAACATTGCAGATAAAAATCTATATATGTAATTTTATAAAAAACAACGGGAGTTAAAATGAAATCAATATTTATTTTTTTAATAACAGTATTTACAGCTTTAACAGTAAATTATTCCTTTGCAGAGGAAGTGATTTTCACTAAGGGAACTTATCAGGAAGTTCTTAATCTGGCTAAAGAGCAGAATAAGACCGTAATGATTGATTTCATTACTGACTGGTGCAAATGGTGCGTGGAAACGGACAGAAAAGTTTATACGAATCAGGATGTATCGGCATTTGCAAATGCTAATCAGATAAACTGGAAAATTGATGCGGAAAAAGGAGAAGGTCCTGAACTTGCAAAGAAATACAGTGTAAAAGGATTCCCGACAATTGTATTTGTCAATTCAGACGGAACCGAAATTGACAGGATTTACGGATATGTTCCGGCAGAAAGCTTTCTGACAATTATGAAGGATTACAATGCCGGAGTAAATACATTCGGATCCATTCAGAAACTTCTCGAAGAAAATCCCGATGACCCTGTGGCAAATTATAAAATGGCAGAGAAGATTACGAACAACGGACTCGAGGGTGACGTCACAGTTTATCTGAAAAAAACCATTTCCGCTGATCCGAACAACGAGAAAGGATACACAGATGATGCAAAATTCATGCTTGCATATAAAAACGAAAATCCTGAAGAACTGACATTGCTCATAAAAGAGTATCCCAACAGTGAAAAGGTTAAAGACGGATATATTTCACTCGCCTCATATTATGCCGAAAAGGAAGATTATAAGAAAGCAAATGAAATTTATTCCGAAGCATTTAATAAATTCGGTAAAAATGATCCGGACATAAAGCAAAGCTGCGGTGATATGCTTCTTACAAAAGCATATAAAATAATGAAGAATGAAAAAGCCACAAAAAAAGACAGAAAAACCGGGATAAAAGATCTGCAGGAATGTATTACATATGTAAAGGGATCTGTAAATGAAGCCAGCGCTTATTATGTAATGTCTGAGCTTTATTTTCAGAATAAAAATATTAAAAAAGCCAACGAATGTATTGATAAAGCAATTTCAATTTATGACAAAAAGGCTTACAGGGATCAGAAAGCCAGGATAAATAAACTTGAAGCCCAAAAATAAGTATATCTTTCGCTTTGTTAGTTAAGAGAACCTGCAGAAATATAACCGGCAGTATTGAATAAAACTGCCGGTTATTTTATTTTATTAAAGATTTTTAAATTAAAAAGATAATCATGAAAGAGCAAAATTATTCAAATCATAAAAGATATGATTTACTTTATCACGGATTTACTTTTATACTGATTGTTATTCTTGGAATCTTATCAGTATATAATCTATATATATCAGCGGTAAATAGTCAGGGAGTTACTATCAGTCTTATGTTTCTTTTAATTTCGTTAATAATACTAATGCTTTTTTTTTATATAAGAATTTATTCCCTGAAAGCACAGGACAGAGCAATAAGGGCTGAGGAAAATTTAAGGTATTTTGTTATTAAGGGAAAACTTCTTGATAATCGCCTTACTGTTCAGCAGATTCTTGCTCTGAGATTTGCATCTGACGAAGAATTTCCGGTATTAGCCGAAAGAGCTTTGAGCAATAACCTTAAAAGCGATGATATTAAGAGAGAAATAAAAAACTGGCGTGCGGATAATTACAGGGTTTGAAACTCAAAAAGAAGTTACGAAAAAATTATAAATAAAAAATGTTCAGAATAATCCATGAAATTCTCTGAACATTTTTTTAAAAATAACTGCACTGAATATATCAGTACAGCAGGAAAAAAACTTTAATAAATTACAGTGAAACTATTTTAACCTGTTTCAAATATGAAACCGGATTTACTTAAAAACTTTAAACTAAGAAAAGGGTAAAAGAACTGCTATTCTGGAACGAAAACAAACTTTAATAAGAAAAAATTATTAAGTTGAATCAGACTAACCCAAAAAGTTAAATAAATACACCCCTCAAGGCCGTTCAACCCCAAATTTTGAACGGTGAAAGGAGAACTGAGGAGTGTATTTTTTTTATATCCGTTTAATAAGAAATTTTTAAAAATAACACTTTTTAATCCTTTATTGGTAACTCTGTATCTGCAGGATCTTATTTATTATAACTCTTCAAATTTATGAACGAAAATTCCGTTATCGGTATAAATCGTTA
>JAEUSI010000158.1 GCA_016788375.1 Ignavibacteria bacterium
TCCATTGTATAGTTTTAGTTACCTTAAAATTGTAAATGCAAATATAACTATATTAAATTTTTACCGAAATGATATTTGAATTAAATTTTTCATTCCGGAATTTTTTCCCCTGACAAAATCATGTCTTTAGATTTCTGCTGCCGGGTTTGCTGACGGGAATTTTCTGCAGCCAGTCAGGGACTTCTTCCGCGGAATACTTAACTGCCTCTGTTTTTGCAAGGGAAAACTGTTCCGTTTTAAAATCTACCGTCCCGTTGCTCCGGTCAATAATAAAGCCGGCTCCCTGAACATTTGCGCCGGAGTTTTTTACAAGTTCAATGACTTCAAGTACGCTTCCTCCGGTTGTTACTACATCTTCGCAGACAAGTACATTATCCGTTTGATAAATCTCAAATCCTCTTCTGAGTTTCATTGCATTATTTTCCCTTTCGCTGAAAATTGTCCTGACATTAAGCTGCCTTCCGACTTCCGTTCCGAATACAATGCCTCCGACGGCGGGACTTATGACAAGAGTAATGTTTTTATCCCTGAATTTATCCGCAATCATTGATGCAAAAAGAGTATTGTATTCCGGATACTGCAGAACTTTTGCACACTGAAAATACTGCGGACTGTGATATCCGGATGTAAGAATGAAATGTCCTTCAGTCATTGCGCCTGTTTTTCTGAAAATCTCAAGTATATCTTTGTCTGACATAATCTGTTTTTTAATTCAGCTTTACTTTTTTTACATCATGTATCGGCTGTCCGAGAAACCTTTCGCTTATCTCCTTGAACTTTTTCTGAAAATCCGTGACAAAAAACCTGTGCTTTCCTTTTGCTTTCTGAGGATTCAGAAGATGAAACTGTTCAAGCAGTCTTTTGACTTCTTTTGCGGTTTCTTCGCCGGAATCAATCAGTCTGATTTTCTTTCCGAGTACTTTTGAAATAGTCTTCTTCAGAATCGGATAATGAGTGCAGCCGAGAATAAGAGTATCAATTTTTAGTTTTATGAATTCGGATAAATATTCCTTTGCAACAAGTTCTGCTATTTTATTCTCAGTCCATCCGTCTTCGGCAAGCTGGACGAATAAACTGCATGCTTTTGAAAAAACCTCAACGTCTTTTTCAAGTTTATGAATCTGGGTTTTATATGCAAAGCTCTGAATAGTTCCGAGAGTTCCTATAACTCCTATCTTATAATTGTCAGTAACCGCCAATGCCGCTTTGCTTCCGGGCTTTATTACTCCTATTACAGGAACATCCGATATCTTCCTTAGATGATGAAGCGCTACTGAAGATGCTGTATTGCATGCGACTACAATCATTTTAACATTTTTATTCAAAAGAAATTTTGTAATTTCAATCGAATATTTCGTGACGGTCTCTTTTGATTTTGTACCGTATGGAAGTCTTGCAGTATCGCCGAAGTAAATAATATTTTCATTCGGAAGTATTTCAAACAATGAGCCTGCAACTGTCAGTCCGCCGATACCGGAATCGAAAACACCTACAGGACTTCGGGGGGATTTATTTTTTTTCATTATGTCAAAAATAATCATTTAAACTGTATCTTGAAACGCTTAATCTGTACCATGGATTTTATTCCTAATTTTTAATTTATTAATTTTCCCTAAATGCAGATTTATACATTCAAATCTTTTCTCAGGGTTATAATTCTGATTATTCTTTTCCCGAATTATCTTTTACCGCAGTGGCAGTGGAAGAATCCTCTTCCTCAGGGAAATATACTTTTCGGGTCTTATTACATTAATGAAAATACGGGATATGTCTGCGGTGACGGAGGAACAATCATGAAATCTACAAACGGCGGGGTAAACTGGGTTATTCAGGAATCCGGTACAAAAGAAAGTATCAGGTCTTTATTTTTTACCGGTGAAAACACGGGATATGCATGCGGACTGAATAAGACACTGCTTAAAACATACAACGCCGGAACTTCCTGGGAGCCTTTGTTTGCCAACGCCTCTGCAAATTTATTTTCGGTCAGATTTGTAAATCAGACGACAGGATTTATATGCGGGGATAACGGTGAAATATTCAGAACTACAAACAGCGGCGCAGGCTGGATTTTAAAACCAAGCAATACTTCAAGGACGCTGACATCAGCCGCTGTTAGAGATTCTGTGGTGCTTGTCGCAGGATTAGGCGGAACGCTTGCAAGGTCCGCCGATTACGGAGAAACATTTAATCTTATAAATACAGGTAACAGCGGTTATCTTTTTGATGTGATGTTTAAAAATTCATCTACGGCATTTATTGCAGGTGCTTCGGGTGTAATTCTCAGAAGCACGAATTCAGGTTTAAGCTGGTCTCCGGCTTATACAGGAACGGGCAGATGGTTTTATTCAATTTCCTTCGGTGATGAAAACACGGGATTTGCTTCCGGTGATTACGGAAATATTTTCAGGACAACAAACGGCGGATCAAACTGGACCGGTTTTGCTTCTTCAACATCGGAATTTCAGTATTCAGTCAGAGCATTTTCCGTTAATAATGTAATCAGCGTCGGCAATAAAGGCACAATAATTAAATCGGAAAATTCCGGTTTGAACTGGACTGATTACTCATCCGGATTCAGAAATACTAACTTTTCAATTGACTTTTCCGGAGTATTAAACGGCTGGGTTTGCGGAGGGCAGGGAACTGTCGGACTGACAACAAACGGCGGCGATTCATGGCTGAGAGTTCAGGCAGGAGCTTCCGGTGATTATTTGTATAAAATAGATTTTGTGAATTCAAGCACGGGTTTTTGTTCCGGTGAAGATGGTGTTCTTTTAAAATCAACAGACGGAGGTAATGTCTGGTCAGGTTTAAGTTCAGGTACCGGTGCCGGACTGTATTCGCTTTTCTTTTTAAACGAAAATACGGGATGGGTCTGCGGGGATTCGGGAAAACTCTTGAAGACTACAAACAGCGGTCTGAATTTTATTCCGTTTAATCAGGACACAAATGATTTCTTAACAGACATTTTTTTTATAAATCAGAATACAGGATGGTACAGCTGCGGGGAAGGGAAGATTTTCAAAACCACTGACGGAGGAGACAGCTGGTATGTCCCGCATTTAAATTCATTCGGCAGCGGTACAGGCGCGGTGTATTTCGTAAATGAGAATAACGGAATCAGCTTTACTTTTTCAAACAAAATTCTTGTAACTACAAACGGCGGAACTGACTGGACTGAATTCGGAATTCCGGCGAATAAATATATTAATAATGTTTCCGCTTCAGATCAGAATAATCTCTGGGTAACGGGAGATTTCGGATTTATTTACAGATCTTCAGACGGCGGGCAGTCATGGTTTCAGGATGTTAACAATAACTTCAATGACAGGCTTCTCGGAATTTTCTGTGAAGACAACAATAAAGTATGGATTGCCGGTGGAAACGGAAGCATTCTCAGATATGATAATACAATGAGCAATGTCAGTACGGATTATTCCGTTAGAAGAAATATATCATTTACTTTAAATCAGAATTATCCCAATCCCTTTAATCCTTCCACAAAAATCAATTACGAAATATACAAACCCGGGTTTGTTACATTGAAAATTTATGACGTGCTCGGGAAAGAAGTTGCTTCTCTTGTTAATGAAAATCTTTCTCCCGGAAATTATACTGTAAATTTCAACGGAAGCAATTTATCGAGCGGAGTTTATTTTTACAGAATGGAATCGGGTAATTTCAAAGACATAAAGCGTATGGTGCTGATCAAGTAAAGTAAGAGATCCATAATATCATTTCACTTAGCTTAAAGCCCGCTCAATGCGGGCTTTTTTTGTATTCATTCCTTCTTTTTTAGACTCTGCACAGTCAGAATCAACATTAATGATACTAAGTAATTTATCACAGCGTTTCGGAAGGATGTGTGCTTATCCCGGTTAATTAATATTTTATGAATCTCATTTTAAAGTATTATTAATTAAATTTATTCACTTAAAAATCAAAACTTAATTACAACTATGAAAAAATTTATTCTGATTTTTATTCTTCAAATGTTAACCGGAATTTCATTCTCACAGAATGCTGAAATAACGGATCGTCTTAAGAATAAAATGCAGTCGCTGAATCCTCTTGAATACACAAGGATTCTCATTCTGATGAAAGACAGGGTTGATATTGAATCTCTTGACAGGGAATTATACAGAATCAACGCTCCGCTTCAGTACAGAGCTGAAACTGTAATAAATACTCTGAGACAAAAAGCTGAATCCACACAGGGTCCTATACTTGAATATTTGAATTCTGAGAAGAATTCAGGTAAAGTAAAGCAGGTTATTAATTTCTGGATTACCAATCTCGTTTTTGCGGAAGCTACATCTGATGTTTTAACTAATCTGTCTAAAAGAACGGATATTGACCTGATCGATCTGGATGCGAAAATGGAAATTGACATCCCGGTTAATGCAGAGCCGATCCCTGCGGGTGACGGCATTGAATCAGCCGAAACAGGTTTAAAGGTTATCAAAGCTGATTTGCTGTGGCAGCTTGGTATTACCGGCGCAGGAAGAACTGTAATGCATATTGATACAGGTGTTGACGGTCTTCATCCGGCGCTTGCCCCGAGATGGTGGGGTAATAACGGAAGACCATGGTATCATGCATGGTTTGATCCGATTGCTCCGGTCAGCACTTCCCCGTTTGACTGCGGCTCTCACGGTACTCATACGATGGGTATTATGTGCGGAAGAAATTCCGCTACAGGTGATACCGTTGGTGTTGCACCGGATGCTTACTGGATGTCGGCAGGAATTACGGATTGTCCCGGCGCTTCATATCCGTCCATGAATATCGCTGCTTATCAGTGGGCAATGGATCCGGATACTAATTCAGCCACAATGGATATGCCTGACGCTATAAGCTGTTCATGGCAGGATCCGACGGTTGCCGGAACCGGTCAGTGCACTTCTATTTATGTTCCGACTTTAAATGCAGTTGAAGCGGCAGGTATTGCTGTTGTCTTTTCTGCGGGAAATTCAGGTCCCTCGGCTTCGACAATTACTCCTCCGAAAAATATAAATACTGATTCTGTAAATGTAATGTGTGTCGGAGCTGTAGACGGAAATACTGCCGGTTATCCGATCGCCAGTTTCTCAAGCAGAGGTCCTTCAATCTGCGGCGGTTCGGGTACACTCCTAATTAAACCCGAAGTTTCTGCGCCGGGTGTAAATGTGAGATCTACTGTTCCGAATAATTCCTACGGTCTGAATTCAGGAACTTCCATGGCTTCGCCTCACGTAGCAGGAAGTATTGCCCTTCTGAAGCAGGCTGCGCCGGGTCTTACAGGCAAACAGATAAAAGCAATTTTATTTTCAACCTGCACTGATCTCGGAACTCCGGGCGAAGATAATGATTACGGCAAAGGTCTTATTAATTTATACGCCGCTTTTCAGCAGCTCGGCGTCTATCCGCTTAACCCTTTTAATATTCAGTCCCCTGCTCCCGGTACGAGATTAGTTACTTATCCGAATTCAAATATTCCGGTAACAATTACCTGGGATACATCTGCTACGGGTGCTCAGTATAAATGGATATTCGGAAGTCCGGTTGTTCCGCCGAGAAGATTAACAGTTAATTCTTCTTCAAACGTACTTACTCTTACTTTGGGTCAGCTTGATAATCTGCTCGCTGTATCAGGACTCGCTCAGGGTGATTCTCTTTTCGGTCAGTGGGATGTCTGGGCATTCAGATCCAATCCCGTAGATTCAATGAAAGCAACCAACGGTCCCCGTTCTATGACTCTGAAAAGAGGCGTTCCTTCTCTGACGGCTTTCAATCTTATTTCTCCCCCGTCGGGAACAACAATTACTACTTCCGTTTTCAATTCGACTTCGATCAACATC
>JAEUSI010000159.1 GCA_016788375.1 Ignavibacteria bacterium
ATCAGAGCTGGCTGTCAGTGAAATCCACTCAGCCAGATAAGAGCCAGTAGAGTAAAACTTGCTGCCGTTAAGAAGGATTCGGTTGTCGGGAATATTATTGAATACATCGGATTTGCAAATTACAATCCGCAGTTTTCTCCCAACGGAAAAAAAATCGCCTATCTGTCAAATCAGGATTTTGATTACGGATCAACCGGATTGTTCATTTATGATATCTCCACAAAACGGACAGAAAATATCTCGTCCCCAGTTTCGACAAATTACTGCTGGTCGCCTGACGGGAAAAAAATTATTTATGCTAAAAGAAATTCTCCGCAGACAATTCATCACTCAACAGTATTTGATCTGTACGAATACAATGTTAAATCTCAGGAAGAAAACAGACTGACTACAAATCTGAGAGCTTATTCTCCTTCATATTCTCCGTCAGGGAAAATGATTTGTTTTGTAGTCAATAAGGACGGAACTTTAAATCTTGAAATTGCCGATGCCAACGGAAAAAACAATGACCCGATAACCGCTTTTAATAACGGAGAACAGGTATATAATCCCAAGTTTTCCAGAGACGGCAAGAAAATCATTTTTGATTTTTCATATGAAGATTCGAGAAAGCTTGCTGAGATTGATATTGAAACGGGAAAGATCAGTTACCTGCTTGATGATCCGGGTGTTGACTACAGAAACCCTTTCTATTCAAAAGACGGGAAGAAACTTTATTTTTCATCAAACAGAACCGGAATATTCAATATTTATTCAATGAATCTTGAGTCTAAAGAAGTAAAGCAGCTTACAAATGTTCTCGGCGGTGCTTTTATGCCTTCTGTTGATACAAGCGGAAATCTTGTATACTCCTTATATACTGCCGAAGGATATAAAATCGCATTGTTAAGAAATTATACGGAAAGAGACACTGCGATTGTTGCTTCTTACCAGAGACCGGATCCGCTTATAAAGAAATATGCCGCAATAGACACTCTGAAAGCAGGAAGTGATTTTGACTGGCTTAAGCTCAAAAATTACAACGACAGGAATATTACAAAATTTGAGACAAAGCCTTATAAAAGCCAGTTCACATCGCTTTCATTTGTGCCTGTTTTAAGATTTGATACTTACAAGAGACAGGATCAGTACAGCTTTTTTGAAGCCATAAAACCCGGTGTTTATTTCTTCTCGAATGAAGTGCTTAACAGATTTTCAATCTTCGGAGGTGCTTCCATTAATATAGAAGGCGAAAGGGATTTGTTCCTTCAGTTTTCTTATGACAACGGCTTTCCTTTCTTTAAGGATTTCTTCACAAAAACTTTAAAATTCAATCCGAGATTTTCGCTTGACGGATATAATGTAACGAGAAAATCTCAGGGATCATTTGTGGCAGGAGCAGATACAATCAATGTGGGAATTACATATGATCTGCTCTCTTTCGATTTCGGAATGGCATTTAATATAATTAATTTTAATCATCAGCTGAGACTGGGTTATTCGTTTAATAATTATTCATATATTGCCGATCCGTTTGCTCTGCCGAGCGGTATAACTACAAGAGCTTCGAGAGAAACATATTTCAGAGCCAATGATATAGGGCTTCAGTATCAGTACGATTTTACTTATCCTGACAAAAATTCCGACATTAATCCGGTAGGCAGGAATATTTCTGTTTTGTTTGATTATGAAATGAGCGATATAAATCCGACGCTTACAGTAAATGAAGACGGTTCTTATACGACTGAATATGAGGCGAATAATCTTTTTAAAATATACGGTTTCCTGTCTCAGGGATTCGGGTTTTTTGACAATAAGCATTCGCTTACTCTCAAATTATCCGGAGCAACAATCTTCGGTCCTCCGGTTGAAAGTTTCTATGATTATTATGCATCCGGTCTTCCGGGAATGAAGGGGTATCCTTTTTATTCAATTGGCGGAGGGAGAATGGTTTTTGGAAATCTTACTTACAGGTTTCCTCTTATATCAAAAATCGATACAAGAGTTTCTCCGATGTATCTTGATAAACTTTACCTTTCGTTTTACGGTGATTACGGCAATGCCTGGAACGGAAGTGATTTCAATATCAGAGAATTTAAATCTGATGTCGGGGCGCAGTTAAGGCTTCAGGCATTTTCATTCTATGTGTTTCCGACAAGTTTTTTCTTTGATGCGGCTTACGGTTTCAACAAATTTTCCGATTATTATCAGGGTCAGCCGATTACTTACGGTCAGGAATGGAATTTCTATTTCGGGATGCTGTTCGGCTTTGATTTATGATTGAAAGAAATATTTTAATTGATTAAATTGTAAATTAACAAAAAAATGCGCCCGTAGCTCAATCGGATAGAGCAACAGCCTTCTAAGCTGTAGGTTACTGGTTCGATTCCAGTCGGGCGTACAAAACAGTTAATACTCCTTTTATAAATCCTTCGGTATTACTTCCTTTCCTTTAACGTGTTTTCTTCTTTTAAAATTTTCAACCAGTTTGTTCCGGCTTTACTGTAATTCCTTTATATTTTTTTAATGAATTTATAAATCCGAATAATTATATTAATCAAAACATCTTAACATAATTACATAAGGAGTTCAGCTATGCTCGTTGCATTCAGTGATTTGCATCTTTCCGATGAAACAACATCCGTAAACGTTCATCAGGATGCATTTAAAAGAATCCTCAAGAATTTAATCGTAGTCAACAGGGATAAGGAAAGGGACAGAAGCACAACCAGGATTAAAGAGATTATTATTGTTCTTCTCGGTGACATTTTTGATTTTGTAAGAACTGATTACTGGCTGGATGAAAAGAATCTGAAACCGGAAGAAAGACCGTGGAACGGTGATCTCAGCAAATCTACCGGGATGAACAGCAGCAATGATCTTGAAAAACATTATGCAAAAGTGCTGGATGATATTTTCAAAACTGACAGCTCTGCAGGTTTTTTTGAAACTCTGAATACCATAAAAGAAAGCAGCAGTATTCCCGTTAGTATTGTCTATGTTATCGGAAATCATGACAGAGTTTTAAATAACTTTTCTTCTCTGAAAGAAAAGATTGCGGGAAAACTTGACAAATACAGCTATAATTCAAAAGGAAAGGAAGATGAAATTAAGTTTGTAAATGAATACAAAAATGACGACTACGCTTTGTTTTGCAGACACGGACATGAATGGGACAAGGATAATTACGGATATGAATTTTACAATCTTCTTAACAACAGAAACAAATATCAGACAGAAATGTTTGATAAAAATGTGAACAAAGTTCAGTCTGTCGGAGAAGTGATTACATGCGAACTGATGTCGGGTATAATCTTCAGATTAAAATCAGTTGTACAGAAGGATTTTCTCAACACAATAAAAAATCTGAATAATGTAAGACCGATGGCGGATTCTTTCAGCTGGCTGTACTGGTTCGGCACCGGCGTAAAGTCCGGACAGTCAAAAGACAGGGATATTTTGTTTGAAGTTTTTAAAGAATCGCTCGGATTCGTTTTAAAATCAGACCTTGCAAAAAAATGGGATGAAACAAAATTCATCGACATAACCGAAGGTTTTAAGACTCTTCTCTTCTTAATTAATGATCTTGATTTTAAAAAAGCTTCCGGCAGGGTGAAGTTTTTAAATTCTGTAAACAAAGCCATAAGTAAATTCAGAGTTCCGAAAGATATGCTGCTTGACGGTGCTGTTGAGGACTTTGCAAAAATAAATCCTTCTGAAAATAAAAACGGTAAAAAGGCTGAGACACAGTATATTTTATACGGTCATACTCATGAGGCAAGAAACGATTATATTAACGGATATGTAAACGGTTCAGTCGAAATGTATATAAACACGGGAACTTTTCTTCCTTACATTCAGCGGACATCAAATGATTCTTTCGCTTCCGCTCATCAGATGACAATTGTTTTTATTTACAGACGCGATGAAGACACAGAAGGAAATACTGTTAATGCAAATCCTACCCTCGAACTCTGGAACGGCATTAAGAGAAAAGAATATAAAGTCAAATGATATTTTATAACAACACTCTTTACATCCTTAAATAAAATCTTATTCAGGGAGTTACTGATATCACTCCGGCAGATGAATTGTTTTCAACAATACTGATATCTTCCGCATCTGCAAAATAATCTCCGTTGAGATCAGCAGAAAAATATCCCGTCAGCGAATTTGCAGCGCTGTTTTCTACCTCGCTGAGATCTCCTGCATCTGCAGCTCCGTCCTGATTCACGTCACCGCTGTAGAGACAGTACTTCCCTCCTTTTAAAATCATATTCTCCCCGAAAGCTTTCAGAGATGATACTGTAAAATTGTAATTAACATTATTACCGGCATTAATTATTTCACCTCCCGCTTTACTCCAGGTTTCGATAATATTTCTGCCTTTTACAACTATATAATAATTTCCCGTGTATATATTGCTGAATCTGAAATTTCCTTCATAAGTAACCGAATCAATGACGGATACCGATGAGTCCTTTATTTCATACGGCGGGGAACTATTTCTCAGCAGGACTTTTAAAGTATCTTTAATATTCATTCTTAAATTAAATGCATCAAGATATCCTTCGATCACCGCAGTGAGATTAAGATTTGTTTCCTGTGGCAGGAAATTAAACACTGCATAAACAGGAAGATGATCGCTTCCGTAATGAAGCGCATTGGCTATTGTCTGACTGACTGCAGTATTCGGGATTTTATTTATAGAATCATTATAATGATGTCCGTCGTTTCCGTAAGGAGTCAGCGAACCTGCGGCATATGTTATTCTGCCGTTATTCTTTATTGAGTTTGAATAAAGTATCATGTCAAATCTGTCATCAAGCCCGCCTGTCGCGCCGTAGCCGAAGCTCCTTGTTCTTGTGGACTGGGTATGATATGTCTTATAATTAGAATCATTCCATATTCCTGTCATGGTTAGAGGATCATTGAACTTTCCATCGCCGGAACCATTCTGTGTAAGCTTCTGATATGCCGGTTCATTTGATCCGTATATATTAAAATCACCGCATGCAATAAATGCAGTTCCGGCAGGAAGCGCGTTTGTATATTTTCTCAGACTGTCGGCTTCAGCTGCTCTTATATTTTCGTTGGATGTTCCTGAACTCGCTTTAAGATGACAGGAAAATATTCTGACAGTATCACCTGTTGATTTATGAATCAGCTTAAATTCATTGATAGTTCTGAGATTTGTTCTGATAACGGTGTTGGAAACAAATCTGAACTTCAGCGAATCAAAATAAACTGCATTATCAGTGTCAGTGCTGTCAATAAATACTCCTGCCGCATAAACAGGATTTACCGCTTTCATTATCTGGTTAAGGAAAATATTTACACCTGATGCGCTTGTATTTTCCTGTGTAACAAGTATATCTGGTTTTGCTGCATTTATTATTGTCCTGAAATAAACATTCCTTGCCGTATCAATGCTTTCGTAGTTAAGAATATTATACGTCATAATTTTTGCCTGCTGCTGCGCAATTGCGCAGAGTGTACAAAGCAGCATCGGCAGCAGAACTGTCAGTTTTTTCATTTTAAGAAACGGGATAAGTTGTTTCTCAAAATACTTC
>JAEUSI010000015.1 GCA_016788375.1 Ignavibacteria bacterium
TCTGGATACAAATGTATGGTTATGCGCTATTACAGGATCACCAGACAGAGTAACAAGAAGTACAAATTACGGGTCAACATGGACAACAATAGTTTCTCAGAATTTCAGCAATTACGGACAGCCGCTTGAGATGGATCAGAATAACCCTTCAACATACTATTTTGCACCGGACGGAGGAGGATTTTACAGATCTACGGACAACGGCGCATCATTTACGGAAATAAGCAACAACTATCCGTTCAGAAGTCCGTGTGATATCATAGTAATGTATGACAGTTCCAATGTTGTATTTGTCGGTGACGGTGTTACCGGCAGCGGACAGGCAAAGATTTTCAAATCAACCAACGGAGGATATAACTGGTCGGATATGTACACCGTAACTTCTAGCGAAACGCCTTCATTATGCAATTCAGCATTTGACCAAAGCGTTGCTTATTCGACTGAATGGAGCGGAAGCGGATTTTACAAGACTACAAATTACGGAAACAACTGGTTTCTCGCAGGAACAACGGGAACATCCGGCTGGGGTTCGGATATGTGTCATGAAGATCCGACAGTTGTACTGAAAGGAACATACGGTTCACCTGCATATCTGACAACAAATTCCGGAATTTCTTTCGTTTCAGCTACATTAGGCGGCGGCTGCGGTGCCGGAATAATGGTTCCTGAAAGAGGTTATCTGATTGCAATGCAATGTTCGGGATTATTTAAAATGAATATTTCATATTCTGTCATAACAGATATCAGTGAAAATTTAAATACAGCTGGAATTCCCGATAATTTCACACTTTATCAGAATTATCCGAATCCTTTTAATCCTTCAACGAACATAAAATTTGATCTTCCTGTACCGGGAAATGTAACGCTGAAAGTATACAATCAGACCGGAAATGAAATAAGTACGCTTACAGGCGGTTACAGGAATGCAGGAAGTTATGAAATAAGCTTTAATGCCTCAGAGCTTTCATCGGGAATTTATTTTTACACGCTGACTGCAAACGGAGCTTCTGTTTCAAAGAAAATGCTATTGATTAAATAAGCAAGCAGTTAATTTCTTAATTCTGCCTTAACAGCATTTTTATGCAGTTGAGGCAGATTTTTATTGAAATACTGATCCGGTTAAAAGTTACTTCTAAAACAAGTTGTAACTATAAAATTCAAAAAAAACTATTTGATAACGATGAAGGTATTTTATAGATAAAAGCGAGATTGTTCAAAGCACAGAACTTCTTAAAGCTTATTTCAATTTAATATTCATCTTCAGCAGAATCAATCCTTCAAAATGTTTGAGATATATAAAAATTTCTATTGAGAAATTGAATTAAGTAGTTTATTTTAGAGTAATTAAAAATCCAATAATTTTTTAAACAAACCCTAAAAACCGAAAATGAAAAAAGTCATAAAAACCATTTTTGCATTAATAATTTTTTCCTCAATGCTGAATGTCAGCTTTGCTGCTCGTCCGACTTATAAACTGACCGCTCAGAATTTTGTATTCAGAGCAGCAAATGAATTAGTATTCGATATTTATATACTTCACACTAACATAGCTGATACAGTATTTCAGTATGCTCTCGGACAATACTATTTCAATTTTGACACAAACTTCTGTGCAGGAGGTACAATCTCTTATGATTTCGCGCCTTCAGCAACAGGCGACAGTTCGGATTTCTTTTTTAATGCAAGACCAAGAACACCTACCAGAGTAGGGAGTCAGCTTAGATTAAACACAAACAATGCGTTGGGACTTGGTAACGGACCGATAGTTTCAGGAGTCATTCCGGGATCAAAAGTTATCAGAATGAGACTGCGTACTTCAGCACCCGCATTTTCTTCAAATTCTCCTGCTGACCTTCAGCTCAGATGGAGAAATGCCAATGCAGGGAATCCGTTTACAAAAATCTTCGCATATGTAGGAAACTTAAACACTGAAATTACGGATTCAACCGGACACTTTATTGATATACCTACAGGTATACAGGACCCGGGTTCAGTTGCTTCAATACTGCCTAAGGATTTCTCGCTTTCACAGAATTTCCCGAATCCTTTCAATCCTACAACAAAGATTGAATTTGCATTGCCTGTTAGCGGAAATGTTAATCTTCTTATTTATGATATTACAGGAAGAGAAATCATAAATTTAGTCAATGAAGCCAAAGCAGCAGGATATTATTCTGTACAGTTCAATGCATCGAATCTCGCCAGCGGAATGTATTTCTACAGACTGAGAGTACAGGGTGATAAGAATTATGATGTTACAAGAAAAATGATGCTTATCAAATAATACAGAGTTTAAATTGTTCTGAAAAAAATATAAGACCGCTTGCATAAAGCGGTCTTTTTTTTTATCGGAACAGTAAAGTCAGGTAAACAAAAAACTGACTTAAATAAATAGATATAAGAAGAATGCGTTGAAAATATATACACATATGATTAGTTTGGAAAATTATTAATAAATCACACTTGCTGACAGCAACTTCAATTAAATTAATATTGAGTATGACCGGTAAAAAAGTTATGCAGGGAATGAAGCTGATGAAAATTTATTTAGTTTTGCCCATCTCACTGATAATACTGCAAAGCTGTTCAGAGAAAAAAAATGAAAACGAAATTAAGGCTTCGGGAAACATTGAAGTAACCGATGTTGTGATCAGTTCAAAAGGAGCCGGGCAGATAAAAGTTTTAAATATTAAAGAAGGCGATAAAGTAAACAGGGATGAACTTCTTCTTCAGATTGATCATGATCTTCTGGATATACAGTTAAGGCAGATGAATGCGAATATTGAACAGGCAGAAGCGCAGCTGAAACTGCTGCAGTCAGGCGCAAGAATTGAAGACATAAATATGGCAGAGGAGCAGGTAAGGTTGTCAAAAATTAATCTTGACCAGGCGGAGGCTGACAGCGAGAGAATGAGAAATTTGTATGAGACTGAAACGGTCACAAAGAAACAGTATGATGATGCGGTTACAAGATATCAGCAGACACTGAATCTTTACAACAGCTCTCTTGAAAATCTGGATAAAGTAAAAAATATAGTAAGACCGGAAGAGATAGAATCGGCAAAGGCAAATCTGAAAAGAAACATTGCAAACGCTGATTTAATAAAAAAGAACATAGAAGACTGTTCTGTAAAGTCGCCTGTCACGGGAATTGTAACCAAAAAATTTGTTGAAACGGGAGAATATGTCAATCCCGGTTCATCGCTGATGAAAATAGCGGACTTAAGCACAGCAAAGCTAAATATTTATATAAATGAAACTGATCTCGGTAAAATAAAGCTCGGACAGAAAGCCGAAGTAAAAACAGATTCATATAAAGACAGAACTTACACGGGAGTAGTGATTTATATTTCACCTGAAGCAGAATTCACTCCGAAAAATATTCAGACAGAGGAAGAGCGTACAAAGCTGGTATTTGAGGTAAAGATTGAGATTCCCAATCCTGAGAATGAACTCAAAGCAGGAATGCCGGCAGATGCCAGGTTAATGATAAACTGAATATTTCATGGAATATGCAGTAAATATTGAAGGTATAAGCAAGTCATTCGGAGATACAACAGCGCTTGAAAACATCAGTTTTAAAGTCAGGGAAAATACAATATTCGGTATTGCGGGACCTGACGGCGCAGGAAAAAGCACGCTGATAAGAATCTTATGCGGGTTGCTAGCGCCTGATTCAGGCAAAGCCGAAATACTCGGTTTTGACGTAATAAAGAATACCGTAAAAATAAAGAACAATATCGGATACCTTTCTCAGAAATTCAGCCTTTATACTGATCTTACTGTTGACGAAAACATAGAATTTCTTGCAGATATACACGGCGTCAGGGAATTTAAGAATAGAAGGGATGAACTGCTTTCATTTACCAGACTTACGGATTTCAGGAAATTTCAGGCAGGTAAATTATCGGGAGGAATGAAACAGAAGCTTGCCCTTGCCTGTACGCTGATTTACAAGCCGAAGATAATTTTTCTCGATGAGCCGACAACTGGGGTTGATCCGGTTTCAAGGAGGGAATTCTGGATTATACTCTCAAATCTTTTTAAGGAAAAGATAACCGTAATTATTTCAACTCCATATATGGATGAAGCCGAAAGATTCAACAGGATAGCACTGCTGGACAACGGCAGAATGCTTGCTCTTGATACGCCGGCAGAAATTAAATCGATGCTGAAAGGAATAATTATAGAGATAGTCTGCAGTGACGTCAGAAAAGCGTACAGACTGCTTAAAGAGAATTTAAAAAATGAAATACAGCTTTTCGGGGACAGGATTAACATCTCTGCGGAAAATTTCAGTGAAGAAGTGAATATTATCAGGAGTATTCTGGATTCCTGTAATATTAAGATATCAGACATCAGGCAGATTCCGCCATCTCTTGAAAATGCATTTATACATCTTATAGAAAAAAATGGATAAATTTATTAAAATATTTTCGGTAGTCGGCATAATTTTATTTTCATTCAGATGTATATCCGCACAGACTAGAGTATTTACGATAGAAGAAAGCATTGCTACCGGCATAGAAAACAGCAATGAACTTAAGGTATCACAATCGAAAATCATTTCAAGCAAGGCAAAAGTAAGCGAGGTAAAATCACAGTATTATCCTCAGCTGAAATTCAATGCAAGCTATTTAAGACAGAGTTACGTTGATCCTTATCTTATTATTGTGCCTTTTTCCGAGACTCCGCTTCAGATATCGGAAGTGCTTTTGAACAATTACAACTTCCGCCTGTCGCTTCAGCAGCAGATTTTCACGGGATTCAAACTTTCATCACTGAAAAATTCGGGTGAGTTTGCGGTTAAGTCGTCAGAATCCGAATATAACAACGAGAAGAACAATGTGGCTTCTGCGGTATTAATAGCTTACTGGAATTATTACAAGACAAAATTTCTCAAAAAAACTGCAGACGATAATCTTGCACTTACAGAAAAACACCTGAGAGACACAAGAAATTTTTTAATAAACGGACTTGCCACAAAAAGCGATTTGTTAAAAATGGAAGTTCAGAATTCAAATGCAAAACTCCAGCAGCTCGAAGCGGATAACAATACTGAACTTGCAAGGATTTCATTTAACAAAGTTCTCGGACTGAATCTTGAAGAAAATACGGATATTGAAACGGACATTCCCGAACCCGTTACTGAAAGCCTGAATCTAGAAGACCTGCTGAACGAAGCTTACGGCAGCAGGTCAGAGCTTAAAGCCATGAACTATAAACTCAAATCGCTTCAGGAAAATATAAATTCAGTAAAATCACAGTATTATCCTTCCGTTTATCTCGGGGCAAATTTTTATTATGCAAATCCGAATCTGAGAATCCAGCCTCCTCATAATGAGTTTGACGAAACATGGGATGCCGGAATAACTTTATCATGGGATGTTTTTAACTGGGGATATACTTCTTCACAGGTTTCTCAGTCACAGCAGATTTATAATCAGAACAAAACAGGATATGATCAGCTGAAAGACAATATAAGCTTAGAAGTGAATCAGAATTACTACAATGTTAATTATTTAAAGGAAAGAATCTCGGTCAGCAGAAAAGCTGTTGAGCAGGCAGAGGAAAATTACAGGGTTATTCAGGAGAAATACAATCAGCAGCTTTCTACAAGCACTGACCTTGTAGATGCAGAAAATTCCCTTCTGCAGGCAAAAACGAATTTAATAATAACAGTTACAGATTACCGAATATCGGTAGTCAAGCTGTACAGATCAACCGGCAGGAAACTTTACTGATTTTAATATTACCTAATATCCGGATATGAATTCGATAGAAGTAAAATCACTTACCAAAAAATTCGGCAGCTTTACTTCTGTAAACGATATTTCATTTGAAGTCCGTGAAGGCGAAGTATTCGGATTTCTTGGTTCAAACGGTGCAGGAAAATCTACAACAATAAAGATGCTTTGCGGAATTCTTGCTCCGACATCCGGTGATGCGCTTGTAGGAGGATTCAGCATAAACAAAGATACCGACCTAGTAAAAAGAAATATTGGATACATGTCACAGAAGTTTTCTCTTTACAATGACCTAACCGTGAGTGAAAACATAAATTTTTTCGGAGGAATATACGGTTTGTTCGGAAACAAACTCGAAGAAAGAAAATCCTGGGTTATCAGAATTGCGGATCTTTACGGAAAGGAAGAGCATCTGACTTCATCTCTTGCTGTCGGATTCAAACAGCGCCTTGCTCTCGGCTGCGCGGTCATACACGAGCCGCAGATTGTTTTTCTTGACGAACCGACAGGAGGCGTGGATCCGGTATCAAGAAGGAAATTCTGGGATCTGATCAATGAGCTTTCTGATAAAGGCATTACAGTGTTTGTAACGACACATTATCTTGATGAAGCTGAATTCTGCAACAGAATAATACTGATTAACGGCGGAAAACTAATTGCATCAGGAAGTCCCAAAGAACTTAAAGAGGAGTATATTAAAAATCCCGTATATGAAATTGACTGCAGCGATATTTACAAAGCGGTTAAAGTTCTTGAAAACGGGTTGTTTACGGATAATGTAACAATATTCGGAAATTCAATTCATGTGTCATTAAAAAGCTCTCCTGAATTTAAAGTTAATCAGCCAGAAAACGATATTGAAATGCTCAATGTCTTTCTTGAAAAAGAAAACGGACTGAAGGTACTGAGGATTCAGAAGATTTCACCTTCACTGGAGGATGTTTTTGTGCATCTTATAGAATCAAAAAAGTAAATGCCGGAAGATGAATAAAATATTTTCAATTTCTCTGAAAGAATTCAGGCAGATAGGCAGGGACAGAAGAAGTCTAATGATTATTTTCGCTCTACCGGTATTTCTTCTTACACTGTTCGGATACGCAATTACACTTGATGTAAATACGATTACACTGGGAATTTATGACAGGGACAAATCAGAAACTTCAAGAGATTTCATCAGCACTCTGAGCGGATCATCTTATTTTAAAATCACGGAATATGTTAACAGTGAAAATGAAATAAATCCTCTGCTTGATCACGGAAAGGCGAAATGTGTCGTTGTCATACCCGAAGATTTTTCATCTGATCTTGCAAGGAACAGAAATGTAAGCATACAGTATCTGGTAGACGGTGTAGATGCAAATACAGCAACAATTGTTTTAAGTTATGTCGCAGCTGCAACTGCGACTTTTTCCAGAAATGTTTCCTCTGAAGTGCTTTCAGGAAAAGGAATAAAACAGTTTCAACCGCTGAATCTTCAGCCTCAGTTCTGGTACAATAAGGATTTAAGCACTACAAAATTTTTTATTCCGGGACTTATTGCAATGATACTCATTATCATATCGGTTATACTTACATCCATTTCACTTGTGAGGGAAAAGGAACTCGGAACGATTGAGCAGATTATAGTTTCTCCGGTGACTTCATTTCAGCTGATAATCGGCAAGATTCTTCCTTATCTGGTTATATCAATCCTTATCGCAGCGTCAATACTTATTATGGGATATTTCTTATTCGGTGTGGAAGTAAAGGGCAGTTACTTTCTGCTGTTTGCCGGAACAATATGTTATTTATTATGCACCTTAAGCATGGGAATATTTATTTCCACGGTTGCGGAATCACAACAGGTGGCGTTTCAGATTTCTCAGCTTGCATCTCAGCTTCCGACGGTTATACTGTCCGGATTTATTTTTCCTGTTGAAAGCATGCCGCTTCCGATTCAGATACTATCATATATAACTCCCGCAAAGTACTATATTGTAATACTGAGAGACATTCTTCTAAAGGGAGCCGGGTTTGAAGTATTTAAGGAACAGATACTTTATCTGCTGATTTTTGCAACAGTGCTCATAACGGTATCAACTGTCAGAATAAAAAGATCAAGGACATTATGAGAATACTTAAAATTTTTCTGATAAAAGAACTTCTGCAGTTCAAACGTGATCCGAAGATGTTTATGGTTGTTCTGATTGCTCCTGTAATTCAGCTGGTCTTTCTCGGTTATGCGGCAAACAGGGATATAAGAAACATTGAAACGGCGGTATTTGACATGGACAAATCCGAATCAAGCAGGAGATACGCGGAAATGTTCGGAAGCTCGGGTTATTTTAACATTAAATATAAAGTAAATGATTACGGGGAATTAACAAACCTAGTTGATGAAGGAAAAGCTTTTACAGGAATCGTAATTGAAAAAGATTTTGAAAAAAATATAAGCCTGCAGAGAACTGCCGATGTTCAGATAATAATTGACGGTTCGGACGGAAATAAAGCTTCAATAGCAGCGGGATATATACAGAGTATATCATCAGACTTTTCAAAGGAAGTATCGGTTGAAGTACTGGAAAAATCCGGAGTGAAAATTCCGCCTTTCGGTTCAGTTGAGACAGTTTCAAGAGTCTGGTATAATCCCGAACTGTCAACAAGAAATTATATGCTGCCGGGGATTGTCGGACTTATACTGATTATAATTACGACAAGCCTTACTTCTCTGGCTATTGTAAAAGAAAGAGAACTCGGAACGCTTGAACAGTTGATTGTAACGCCGATAAAGCCTTATCAGATGATAACGGGCAAACTGATACCGTTTGCAATACTCGGAATAATTTCAATGACACTTGTTCTTTCAGTGATGATTTTCTGGTTCGGGATTAAAGTCAAGGGAAGCATATTATTCCTGTTTATCGCATCGATAATATTTATGCTTTCTACGCTCGGATTAGGACTGTTCGTTTCAACAATCTCAAAAACACAGCAGCAGGCAATGATAACGGCGGCTTTTCTTGTAATCATGCCGATGATTTTTCTGTCGGGATTTACTTTTCCGATTGAAAATATGCCGGTAATAATTCAATACATCACTTACATAATTCCTCTGAAATATTTCTTTATTATAATAAGAGGAGTGGTGCTTAAAGGACTTGGCTTTTATGATCTATGGAAGGAATGCGCTGTACTGCTTTTTATGGGAATTGTCATAATGGTATTCAGCTCGCTGAGATTCAGCAAGCGGCTGGAATAAAATCAGAACACATGTTTTTTATTAATCTTATTTGTGAATATGATAAACTTTTTGTAATTATTAAATTAAAAAAAATTAAAAACGTATGAATGACAATTTAACGGAATTACAGAGCATTATTGAAGAAATGAATTATCTTCATGAAATTACTCAGAGCATATCAGAGAATAAACCACTCGATAAACTTCTTACCGAGATTATGGAAAGCTGTAAGATACTTATGAAAGCGGAAGCAAGTACGCTTATGATATACGATGAAAAAGAAGACATACTTATGTTTGAAGTGGCGACAGGAGATAAAGGAGACATACTTAAACTGATTAAGATTCACATGGGTGAGGGGATTGCGGGCTGGGTTGCAAAAAACCGTGAGCCGCTTCTTATTGAAGACTGTTACAGTGATCCGAGATTCAATCCGGAGTTTGACAAAAAAACCAGGTTTGTTACTAAGTCTATGATTTGCGTCCCGATGATTCATAAGGAAAAACTAATCGGAATTTTGCAGGTAATCAACAAAAAGGATGGGAAAGTTTTTACAGAAAGAGACTTAAATCTTTTCAGAAATCTTGCTTCTCAGTGCGCAATTTCAATCGAGAATGCCAAGCTGATAAAAGTACAGATTCAGCAGGAAGCTATAAACCGCGAGCTCAGAACGGCAAGGGAAATTCAGCAGAATCTTCTTCCGTCCGTACTGCCTGAGTTTAAGGATATTCAGGTATCCGCAAAACTGATTCCGGCAAAACAGGTCGGAGGCGATTATTACAACATTTATAAAATAGACGATGACAGTACTCTTTTTTTTATCTGCGATGTATCCGGAAAAAGTATTTCGGCAGCATTAATTGTTTCTACTATTTATTCGGCTGTCGTGACATATTTTGAACTGAACAAGAAAAGTTTCAGGCTTCTGGAATTTGTACATTGTCTTAACAGGGTTCTTATAGAATCAACGACTTCCGAGAAATTTGCAACTGCCTGGTTCGGACTTTATAATCATAAGAGCAGGGTTATGCAAAGCGTAAATGCGGGACATAACTCTACATACGTATTTAAAGCTGACGGAAGCCTGACGGAACTGCTTGCCGGAGGAATGTTTCTCGGATGTGCTGATCTCGAATACAAGAGCGAGGAAATCAGTCTCGGCAGCGGAAATGTGCTTTTTTATTTTACTGACGGAGTCAATGAAGCAATGAACAGTGAAATGCAGCAGTTCGGAGATGAAAATTTAATTTCGGCTATAAGGAACAATCTGAATCATGAAACAACTGAAATTCTTGAGAAAGTGCTTGAGGCTGTAAAGGGTTTTGTCAGGGAAGCAGAGCAGAGTGATGACATAACCTGCGGTGTAATTAAAATACTTTAATATTAAAATCAGAATTACTGTTTTACGGATTTTTATATTTTTTCCTCTTAATGCCGTTCCATAATTCCATAGTCGGAAATTTATTTGCCGCGCCTTCATCAGTGTCTTCGTCTTTTCTGTAAATAAACACCATTGACATCTGATAAGCGGATGCAAAACTTTTTTTGTCGCTTGTCCTCTGAATATAAGGAAGGAAAGTCCCGGTATTGATATACATCTTTACCTTACCGTCCCTGTCACCGTAAAAGTAATCATGTCTTTCCTCATGAGTATGACCGTAGAGTATGTACTGAATATCTTTTTCAAAGTAATATTTATTCTTAAACTCCGTCATCGCTCCATCTGCAAAATCATCTTTGGAACTTCCGAAAATGTTGTCAAATAATTTAAAAATTTCCACATACTTGTTGATTGAATCAAAATCAAGATCTTCGATTAAGCCGAGAAGCTGTTCAAATCTGTCGGTTATATCCCCGCTGAAAAGCCATATTTCGGTTTTGGTTTTGTCCCAGAGCTTTGCAAGTTCAGTTTCAAGCACATTTTTAAGTGATTCCTTAAATGCATCGAGAAGAAGTTTTTTATTCTGTGTCGCAATTGCAGTTCCGTACCAGTAAAGCCATAAAAATGCGTCAGTCAGAGGTCTGACATTATTCAGATCCTTTAGCGAGTCGATGAATTTCTTATCGTTTGATTTTGCTTTTATCCTGTATATAATTCCTGACATAAGCTCTGAGGTTATAACTTCACCGATTGTCTGAAGCTTGTATATTTCCCTGTCAAATCTCGGTACGAAATCGCCTTTGTTGTTAAGATACTTATAAATCTCAATTCCGTAATTTGCGTTGTCCCATTCATGTCCGTGCCTGCAGAGGACGGAATAATCATTTGCATTGAGGTATTCATTTGTAAATTCAATTTCATAGCTTTTAAAAGAAGTTAAATAGCCTGACAATTTTGTCCTGAGATTAAGCGATGTATTCAGAATCCTGTCATGATTACCGATAATATATGTGAATTTAACCGGAATGCTGCCGGCGAATTTTTTGCTGATTGAATTCAGCATGGATGCAAATGCTTTGCCGCTTTTTGTTTTCATTATATCATCAAGTATGTTTCCGTAATGAAGATCCATTTTTGCGGAATTGTTATTCATTGCGGTTTTTTTGTCAAGCGTTCCGTTCCACGGTCTTTCGGATTTGTCTTTATTCAGCCAGTAATCTGTTCTTACAAAATCTAATCCGTCGCCGTTAAGGACAATCCTGATTTCCTTTGCTTCATTTTTAACTGCGCAGAGTTCTATTTCCTTCTGTAGAATTTTTGTAAAAGCTTCAGGATTTACGTTTACGGCTGTTGTTTCATCTGTTAAATGAATGTCGCTGAAAGATACAAGCATTGTTAAAACCCCCTGTTGTTGTTTTAATTCAATTAATAATTACGGTTTGTTAACTTGTTGATTTTAATCCGAGAAGAATAAAAAAGAAAAACACCTGTACCTGAAGCGTAATAAGGCTTCTCTTGTAAAAATGGAATTTGGTTGATGCAATTTTAGAACTTTCATAAATCTGCTGAAGAAGATCATCGAGAAATTCTTCTGAAGTAGTATTATTATAATCACTTATAAATTCTTTGACATTATTCCTTTTTGAAATATGATTAAAGAAAATAATCTGCGTCCCGATTGGTTCGGAGTTTATATTGCTCCGTGGTAAAATTGTATTCAGCAGAAAAACAACAAAAACAACAAATGAAATAAAAAAAAAACAAAAGAACGAATTTTGAAAGCAGACTTATCTCAAACAGCTGCTGAAAGTTTGTAATTACAAAAGAGGTTGCAATTCCGTTTATTACCGACAGAACATTAATTTTTGTGTCGGCAAATCTGATGATGTTCTGTGTGCTTTCATAAAGCTTAAGAGCAAGGTCTGTCTTTCTGTATGTATCTGTCATGTTCTGAACGGCATATCAGCCGGGCAATTTGATTAAAATGAGAATATAACCTGTTAAGAAATTTCCAAAAGATAAATAAAATATGGAATTAATTGAATAAATTAAATTTTAACATTCCGGATTACATCTCTGATTTCAGAATACAGTTCAGGTTTGCTGAATTCAACAGAAGAATTCAGACTGTCGAGAATATTCGTGAACACTGCTGTTTTAGTTCCGGATTCATTCTTATGCAGGTCAAGATATCTGTTAAGAAAACTGATGAAAACTATTCTGTCGTGCCATTGGCCGAGAAGAACTTCGGTTTTTTTAACTCTTTTTATAAATCTCTTAATTTTAATTTTCCTGTTGATTATCATCAGGTATTCCGAAGCAGTGTGTATGCTTTTTAAATACTTTCTGATTTTGTGAAGCTGTTCGTTATCCGGAACCGAGCCCGTCATTTTTCTTATGCGCTTTATTTCCGTGAAGATAAAATCCAGATAATATTTCTTTATGTCAGTATAGTCAAGGTTTTCACAGATTCTTTTAACTTCCCGGTTAACTTCCGCAAAGCGGTTTATTTCGAATTTTTTCATCAGCATTTTAAAATCCTTTACAGCATTATTCTCTGTTTCCCTGATAAATTTCTGATACCTGTTAAAATCCGCATTGCTGATTTGCATTTTTGACATCTCAATCAGATTAAGCTGGGTTTCTCTAATAATCCCTGTAACTGAAAATATATCTTTGAATATTTCCCGTGAACCGTCAATTACTTTAAGATCGGGAGAACTTAAGTGAATGGTCCGAAGAGTTCTGAAGAAAGATCTTATTTTCTTAACTTCCACTCTCACATTGTGAATTTCGTCAATGCTGAGATCAAGGCTTGCTTTATACAGATTTACAATGAATGCATCTGCTCTTTCCCTGTAAAAATTAAACAATAAGTCTCCGCCGGATTTACTCTTCATTTTTTAAAATTAAAAATTATTTAAAATCTGATAATTTACCTTTGAATTACTTCAGTATATCAAAACATATCAGTGAGGAAGTTTTATTACAGGTTCGTTACCCATTCCGAAATTAATGCCCAAGAGTGTTATAAGATCACCGTTACCGTTAACCGGAGAACCGTCAAAATTCTTTCCGAAAGTTCCGGTTATATAAACATTTTTTGTCATACGGTAATCAATATTCAGGGCATACCTGTAAGTGGGTGTTAATTCAGATGAAGCTCTTACAAGCGCTTCGGCAGATATTCCGAAAACATCCGTAGAAACTATAAACCTGACACCTGCGTCATATTTGTTTTCTGTGATTCCGTCCTGAAGATAACTGAGGAATCTCATAGTTCCGACAAAATCCATAAAATCAGTGCTGAACAGGGGATTTATCCATCCCCCGATACCTGAAATTTTTCCGTTACTTGTGCTGTCGTTTACAAAATCAGCAGAAAGAGCTCCTGCAAACTCAAGAGAAAAACCCTTGCGTTTTTTATCTTCACTTCTTGCTTCCGTAAGAGCGCTTTTAATATTTTTATCTGAAGCTATATCCGATTCTGATATAACTTTCTCTATTAATTCATTCATTTCCTCATTACTCAGCGTATCGTTTTTATTTCTGAATTTTGAACTGTTGATAATTTCTTCCAGCGTATTCTGAAGATTTGTTAAATATTCTGTTTTGCTGTTTCCGAGATTTTTCAGTTCTACAGGATTTTCCTTTGCAGCTGAAACGGAATTATTAATTTCATTTTCCAGATCGGTTACAGTTTTTAAGTTTTCCGAACTAAGATCATTCAGCATATCAACCCTGAACGGCTCTCCATAAACCTGATGAAGATAAAGATTTAATTTTGAATTCAGAGCATCATTTGCCTTACCGGAAAAAAGAAGCGTTCGGATTCCAATGGCAAGCGCTGTTCCTGACTTAGGACTGTCTAAAGGAGCAGTTGCAAGAGACAAAGCGAGATTATTCAGTAATGTCTGGCCGGGACTGCTGTTGTAATAATCCTTAAATGTAAGATCCGGATGATCAAACAGCCAGTAAGGTGCAGCTTCAAATGAATAATTTCCCGGAATAATATTAACATTGTTAAAAGCATTCAGCAGGGATACTCCGAGAGCTTTAGGAGTCTGCGGTTTTTCTATCGAAGCGGGAGTAACACCGAGAATAGTAAAAGCAGGAGATACAGGTACTTTAAGATCTTCAATTACAAGTTCATTTTCCTGAGCAATAGCAAATGAAGTCAGAATAAATGAAAATGACAGTACAGGAATTAACTTACTTAAATGTTTATTTAATTTATTATTCATATTGATATAATTAAAATTAAATGAATTTAATATTAGTGAAATAATACACCGAATCACCGTCAATATCCACATTTGCTTCAAGATAATATCTCTTGGATTCAGTTCCTCCCGACAGAAGATACTGGACGCTCGTACGGTTTGTATTTATCTGAAAATCATTAACAACGGTAGTTATCTTTAAAGTACTTCCTTTGATTTCGTTTCCTTTGCCGATAACAAGGCCGTTAATATCTCCGCCGGCAATAAGCTTTCCGTTAAGTTTAACTCTTGAGCTGCCGGGCTGTCCGTTTCCGATAACTATAGTAAGAAGAATATCTTTTGAAGAGACTTCATATTCTGTATTGAATTTTACTTCCTTTTTCATTCTGAATACTCCTTTTTTTATCAGATTTTATCATAAAATAATAAATTTATATTTAAAAAAGAGAATTAATTTAACAAATCCTGATCAGCAAGATAGGTGTCAACACCTAATAAATATATGTGTGAATCTTTATTTACAGTTTATCAAAAAATTAATAGTTTTATTTGAAACCGCAATAAATAAACCAAATCAAAGGAAGAACATTTCATTAACACATTCACCACAAAACCTTCTTCTTATGCTCCGGTCCCAAATACCGGAGCATTTCTTTAAATAAATACCGAAACAGAATACTTTTATGAAAATCACTGAAGAAACTGACACATTCTATTACCTTAAACACAGTTAATTATTTTGAAAAAACCGTAATTTTCAATTGAATAACTTGATAAGAATAATTAAATTGCATTTCGCAAACAATAAAAACTAAAATTATGAATTTTCCTGAAGCTGTAAAATATACAAAAGACCACGAATGGGTCAGACCGGAAGGAAATATCTGCACGGTCGGAGTAACGGATTTTGCGCAGAGCGAGCTCGGTGATATAATTTATCTGGATATTACGACTGAGACCGGAAGTGAAGTAAAACAAGGCGATGTGCTCGGTTCAATAGAAGCCGTAAAGACTGTATCAGAAATTTACAGTCCTGTTTCCGGAAAAATTCTGGAAATAAATACCGGAATAAACGATAATCCTTCAATTGTCAATTCAGAACCTTATGAAGGCGGATGGATAATAAAAATTGAACCTACAAATCAGGATGAGATAAATAATCTAATGACTGCAGAAGCATACAAAACACTGACAGGTTCATAAAATTCTTGTAAAATCCGGTAAATACAGATATTAATTAAACAATATATCAGGTTCTTTTCAGATTCGGAGATTAAAGATGTTAAAAATTCACATCAGTAATATTAAAGAGGGCGAACACGAGTACGAATTTGTACTGAATAAGGACAATTTTGATTTTTCGGATTTTGAAGATGCAGAAGTAATTGGGGATGTTAGAATTAAGACAACACTTTATAAAAGCGGAAACCAGTTTGATTTAAAATCCATAATAAAAGGAAGTTTTAGTCTGAAATGCGACAGATGCCTTGATGATTATGTACATAATTTCGAAAACAAATTTGAGATTATATATAAATTTGATTTTATAAACGAGAGGGATGCATTAAACAATGAAGAAGATGATATAAAGCTGATTCCTCCGAGAACAGGATTTATAGACATAACTGATGATGTAAGGGATTATCTGCTGCTTTCGGTTCCAATGAAGAAAGCTCCGGAAGAAATTGACGGAAAATGTGTTTACTGTAACAGAAATATATCGGAAATTTATAAAGTAACGGAGACACAGGAAATAAATCCTGTATGGTCAAAGCTGTTAGAAAAGAAAATTAAAAATAAATAGAATTATAAAATGCCAAATCCAAAAAGAAGACATTCCAAAGCAAGAGGAAGAAAAAGAAGGACACATTACAAGGCGACTGCGCCGACACTGATGTCATGTCAGAACTGCGGTGAAATGAAACAGGCGCACAGAGTATGTTCTTCATGCGGTTTCTATGACGGGAAAAGTATTATTCTTCCGAAAAAATAACAGCTGAAATAATTTCCGAATCACATCCGATAAATTTTCCCTCATCAGGAATTTTCATAACACAGAATTGAAAATAAATTCACCGGCGCAATTATGAAAAAGATTAAAATAGTGGTTGATGCAATGGGCGGGGATTTTGCACCGCTTAATGATGTTTCAGGAGCAATTATAGCTGCCGAGGAAAAAAAAGATGAAATTGATATAATTCTTACCGGCAGAGTAAATCTGATTAATGATGAACTGAAAAAGCATAAGGTAAGACCGGACAACATATTTGTTGTAAATGCGGAAGAGGTAGTTACAATGGATGATTCGCCTGTAGAGTCACTTAAGACAAAATCCGATTCATCTATAAGCGTCGGATTAAATTTATTAAAGGAAAAGAAAGCGGATGCATTTATCAGCGCTGGAAACACCGGTGCCGTAATGACTGCATCAATACTTAAGCTCGGAAGAATTCAGGGAGTGGGAAGACCGACAATAGGATCATTGTTTCCGACTGACAAAGGTAAAACTATGGTATTTGACGTAGGAGCTTCCGTAGACTGCAAACCGGTACATCTGCTTGAATTTGCAGTAATGGGAAATATATATATGAAGAATGTTTATAATATCATCAATCCGAAGATAGGACTGCTGAGTGTTGGGGAAGAAAAAAGCAAAGGCGATGCACTGACACTTGAAGCATACGAACTTCTTGAAAATTCCGGTTTGAATTTTATAGGTAATGTGGAAGGAAGAGATGTATTAAGGGGGAAGGCTGATGTAATAGTATGCGACGGATTTGTAGGGAATGTAATACTGAAATTTGCCGAAAGTGTTCTGGATGTCATGAAAAACAAATTCAGATCTTATGCAGAGAAAGGATTTTTTAAGAAAATATGGGTGGGGATGATGTACGGAACATTAAAGAATGTAGTATTAAAGGATTTTGATTATCAGGAATACGGAGGGGTGCCATTGCTCGGAGTGGACGGCATATCAATTATCGGCCACGGCAAATCTTCACCGATAGCAATTAAAAACATGATATATAAAGCAGAGGAAATGATCAGAAAAGAAGTGAACTCAAAAATCAGAGAGGAATTAAGTTCTTTAGCAATAAAAAAGTAACACTTGATTTCTGACCGGTAAACGACTTTTTTTTTAAAGCATATAAAAGTATATTTATAAAAATATTCAGAAAATAAATTAATCATGGCAAAACAACAATCTTTTGCTGACAAAGCAAATAAACTCGGTAAAAAATCCGAACTGATGGTAATGTGTCCGGATACCAACAAAGAGACAAAAATCATTAATGTAAGGATGGTAGATGCCGTAAAGACAGAAAAAGGGACATATAAATTTCTCGACAGAAACATGAAAGTTTACGAATCAACATTCAAACCTTATAAACCTTAAGAAAAAATAAAAGATAGAAGGAGTAATAAATAATGTCCAAAGTATGCCGAATTACAGGTAAAAAACCATTATCCGGTAACAATGTTTCACATGCCAACAATAAATCTAAAAGGAAACAGCTTCCTAATCTTCAGAAAAAGCGAATCTGGATTGAGAATGAAAAGAGATGGGTAACGATAAAAGTGTCAGCAGGAGGGATTAAAACTCTCGATAAAAGAGGTTCCAAGATACTGATTAATGCCTGATTATAAAAAATCCGGTAATCAGATTAGTATAATAATTCCGGCTTTTAATGAAGGGAAGTACATTGAAAGATTGTTAAGGCAGTTTGATAAGAAAGTAAGGAATGAATTTGAATTGGAAATTATAGTCAGTGACGGCGGCAGTAAAGATTCAACCATTGAAATTGCAGCGAAATATGCTGACAGAATAGTTCATCATAAAGAAAAATACAGGCAGAACATCTCTCAGGGCAGAAATGCAGGCGCAGAAGCTTCCCGGGGAGATGTTCTTATTTTTCTTAATGCTGATACTTATGTAAAGGATACAGGAAAGGTGCTTGGCGAATCAATCCGGGAAATTAATGAAAACGGCGTATCTGCCATAGCCTGTCCGATATTCGTGTTCCCAGAAGAAGAAAAGTTTTCTGACAAGACTTTTCATTTTTTTTATAATAAATATACATCTTTTCTTACAAATTATTTTATGGGAATGGGAAGAGGTGAGTGTCATATAATAAGCAGAAAAAGATTTTTTGAAGCAGGGGGATATAATGAGAGACTTGCAGCTGGCGAGGATTACGATCTTTATATGAGATTGAAGAAACGAGGGAAGTTAATTTTCAGGAAGGACTTTATTATTTACGAATCACCGAGACGATACAGAAAATTCGGATATTTAAAAGTTGCATGGGACTGGGGAATTAATTCTCTTTCGGTAAACTTTCTGAAAAAGTCGGTTTCAAAAGAGTGGGAAGCAGTGAGGTAAAGAGTAAAATCATCAATGCTGAAATCAGTTTAAAATTTTTTTATTTATACTATTAAAGATAAGGAACAGATTAAAAAGATACTGTTGAACAAGGAAAAGTTATTCAGATTAGAAACGGAAAGCAATGAAGCAGGTGTAAAAGCAAGGACAGGATTGCTGAAAACAGCACACTCAGAGATAGAAACCCCTGTTTTTATGCCTGTCGGCACACTCGGAACAGTAAAAGCAGTTGAACAAAGAGAACTCTATGAAATTGATGCACGGATAATTCTCGGAAATACGTATCATTTATTTTTAAGACCCGGAACGGAAGTGATGGAAAATGCAGGAGGGCTGCACAGATTTATGAACTGGAAGAACAGTATCTTAACGGACAGCGGAGGATTTCAGGTATTCAGTCTGTCGAAGCTGAATAAAGTTTCAGAAAACGGAGTTGAATTCTCATCGCATTTAAACGGCGACAAGTATTTTTTTACACCCGAGAAAGTTATAGAGATACAAAGAATAATCGGCTCTGATATAATGATGCCGCTTGACGAATGTCTTCCACATCCGTCGGATAAAAGCAGTGTAAAAAAATCAATTGCGCTTACGGGAAGATGGGAAAAGAGATGCTTTGATTATTTCAGGGAAACTAAAGAAAGATACGGGCATGAACAGAAATTATTCTCAATAAATCAGGGCAGCACATTTTCTGATTTAAGAAAAAGCAGCATTGACGTGCTTAATGAGACTGAATTTGACGGAAATGCAATCGGAGGGCTTGCAGTCGGTGAAGATATAAATCTGATGTATGAAACAGTTGATTTTTCGACGGATTATCTGCCGAAAAATAAGCCCAGATATCTGATGGGAGTCGGAACACCTGTGGATTTATTAGAGTGTGTGGAAAGAGGAATTGACATGTTTGACTGTGTAATGCCGACACGAAATGCACGACACGGAAGATTATTCACGACATACGGAGAAATAAACATCAGAAGCGCAGTTTATAAAAATGATTTTAATACTCCTGATTCAGAATGCAGGACATATACATCGGAGAATTTTTCATTAGCATATCTCCGGCATTTGTTTATTTCAGGAGAGATTCTGGGATTTCAGCTTGCTTCGATACACAATACGGAATTTTATCTGAAGCTAATGAAAAATATAAGAGAAGCAATTAAAGAAAGCAGATTTAAGGAATTCAAGCAGCAGTTTTTAAACAAATATTTATCCAACACTAAAACAAAAAAAGCGAAAGGAATATAAACAAATGCAACCATTTTTATTGCAGCAGGCACCGGGCGGTATGGAATCTATACTTGGTTCTATTGTACCGTTTTTACTGATTATAGTAATTTTTTATTTTCTGATATTAAGACCTCAGCAAAAAAGGCAGAAAGAGAGATTAAAGCTTCTTGAGTCTCTGAAAAAAGGAGATAAAGTAATAACGGCGGGAGGAATATACGGAACTGTCGAAGGGCTTGAAGAAAAGACAATTCTTGTTAAAGTAGCTGAAAACGTAAAAATCAAAATGGAAAGGTCATCAGTAACGACAATTATAGGTATTACGGATACCGAGCCTGAAAAGAAGTCATTGCTGGGTTAAGATAATAAATTTTCATAGCCTGAAAATTAAGATATAATGATTATTAAAAGTTTAAAAAAATACAGACTAAGTACAGTAGAGTCTGCAATAGACGATTTCAGAAAAGGGAAAATTGTTATTGTAGTAGATGATGAAGACAGGGAAAACGAAGGAGATATGATATACTCCGCGCAAAAATCGACTCCCGAACTTGTAAATTTTCTCTCAAAAAACGGAAGGGGACTGATATGTGTTCCGCTTGAAGACGAGCGTCTGACGCAGCTTGATCTTGGAATGATGACAGTTAACAACACATCTCTTCATGAGACAGCTTTTACTGTAAGCGTAGATTATATTTACGGTACCACAACCGGTATTTCAGCTTCAGACAGGAATAAAACCATACTTGCATTAACAAAGAAAAATACAAAGCCCGAAGATCTCGGAAGACCCGGGCATATTTTCCCTCTCCGGTCTGCTCCGGGAGGAGTATTAAGGAGAGCAGGGCATACTGAAGCGACAGTGGATCTGGCAAAGCTTGCGGGACATTATCCTGCGGGAGTATTGTGTGAAGTGATGAAGGAAAACGGAGAAATGGCAAGACTTCCGGACCTGTTTGAAATTGCACGAAAGCATAATCTGAAAATAATCTCAATTAAGGATCTCATACATTACAGGCTTGAAAGAGAGAAACTTGTTCAGAAACTTGTTGATGCCGGATTGCCGAGTAAATTCGGAAATTTTAAAATATTTTTGTACAAAAGTCTTGTTGATTCAAAAGAGCATATCGCAATAGTAAAGGGAAAAATTAATTCAAAGAATCCCGTTCTCGTGAGAGTTCATTCGGAATGTCTCACGGGAGATGTATTCGGTTCGTTGAGATGCGACTGCAGGGAGCAGCTGCTCGAATCACTGAGAATGATTGAGAAAAATGACAACGGAGTTGTACTTTATATGAGACAGGAAGGCAGAGGGATCGGTCTGCATAATAAGCTTAAGGCATATAATTTACAGGAAAGAGGAAGGGATACGGTACAGGCAAATATTGAACTCGGGTTCAAGCCTGATCTGCGTGATTACGGGATCGGAGCTCAGATACTCAGGGATCTCGGAGTCAGAAAAATGAAACTCATGACGAACAATCCGAAAAAAATTATCGGATTAAATGCATACGGGCTTGAGATTGTCGAAAGAATTCCGATTGAAATAAAATCAAATCCGGACAACGAAAATTACCTTCTTGCCAAAAGGGACAAACTCGGACATTTGATTTTGCTGAACAGCAAACCTGAAAAGAATAAAAAATTTATTAAACAAAGTTATAATAAAAACAATCAAAGATGAAACCTTCAGATGTAGTTTACTTAACAAAGTCAAGACTGGTCGAACTGGAAAATGAATTGCGTGAACTGAAAACAGCAGGGAGAAAGTATATAGCCGAGAAAATAGCGGAAGCAAGATCACACGGAGATCTTAGTGAAAATGCAGAATATGATGCGGCAAAAGAAGCACAAGGACATCATGAAATGAAAATCGGGAAGCTTGAAATGATGCTTTCGAGAGTAAAAATCATTTCACCGGAAGACATGCCGAATGACGAAGTTTATATCCTTTCTGTGGTGAAAGTCCGGGATATGAATCTCAAGGAAGAAATTACATTTTCACTAGTTTCACCTGAAGAAGCAGATTTTGAACAGGATAAGATATCCGTAACTTCTCCAATCGGCAAATCCCTTCTCGGCAAAAAGAAAAATGAAATAGTCGAAGTTGAAGTTCCGGCAGGATTAATTAAATACAAAATACTCGAAATTTCTAAATTATATTGAAATATGCCGACAAAAAAATATCCGGAATTTAAGGTAGGGCTTTTTGTTTCCATAGCAGTGCTAGTTACGCTTATGACGGTATTCTGGGCAAAGGGATTTTCCGTCAGCCTTTCGGAGCAGAGTTATGATGTTTATTTCCCGAAAGTAAGCGGAATTAACGAAGGTGATCAGGTAAGCGTGAACGGAGTCAGAAAAGGTAAAATTGAGAAAATAGAACTTGCCGGAGATTCGGTGAAAATAAAATTCAGTATAGACAAGAATATAAAAATCAAAAAGGATTACGAAATTTACATAGCCGCAACCGAATTAACAGGCGGAAAAGTCTTATATCTTGAACCCGGAAAAAGTCAGGAAGTCATTAACCCTGAAACAGCTCTTCACGGAAACACAGGAGCAGATTTTTCATCGCTGATGAACTCTGTTGAAGATATCACCACAGGCGTAAAAGAACTCCTCGGTGAATTCAAAAAATCAACCGATAAACTTAATGATGTGCTTGCAAATGTAAATGATATTGTAGGTGACGGGAATATGAAGAATAATATCAAGACTACTCTGACGAATCTTGCAACTTCATCACAAAACCTTAATTCCCTTGTAGCAGACAGCCGATACGGAATTAATTCACTGTCGAACAGACTCGGAAAGACGGTTGACAATGTAGATCTAGCGATCGGGGATAACAGCAGGGAACTGAAAAACACTCTTAATGAAATTCAGAATCTGACATCTACGGTAGATACTCTTGTTTATAATCTGAATATTGTAGTCAATGATATCAGTGACAAGAAAAAGGGACTTGGAAAATTTATCAGTGATGATCAGTTTTTTGAAAATATAAATTCTACTCTTACAGAAATAGAAAAACTTACAAAAAAAATCAGAAAAGACGGAGTAAAAATAAATCTTTTCTGATCTTGAGGAAATAATAAGAAACGGAATTTATTTTTGCACTTAAACTAATCAACATGAAAATCACTTCCAGTCGTAGCCTAAATTCAGAGTGTAAGCAGAGCCGACATTTCCGAGAGAGTTATAACCGAAATCAAAAGTATAGTTATCCAGAAACAGCAGCCCGAATCCTGCGGTAAACCCGGCGATTCCGGTAGAACTTCCCGTACTCATATCCTGACGCTGAGTGTTGTTGTAGCCAATTCTGAACTGAAAATTTTTGCTGAAGTCAAATTCTCCTCCTACTGAAAGATTCTGAAATCTGTCGAAGAAATTTTCTTCATAAGAAGCGAGGTCATCAAATTCAAAATGAATATTAAGAGGAAGGTGTTCAAGTTTTTTGCTAACGCCGAATCTGAGATCAAGAGGCAGATCTTCTCCGGTTGAATTATATTCTGAAAGCTGAAAACCGGCATTCAGCAGACTTAATCCGAAATTCCATTTTGAATCGGTAATTGTATAAAGTATCCCCAGGTCACAGGCAAGAGCAGTGGAGGAAAATTCGTCAATACCCGAATAAATAAATTTCAGGTTAGCTCCGTAGTGAAAATTATTTTTATAAACATTTGCATATCCGAAGGATAGAGCAATTTCATTAGCCCCGAAAGTTCCGAGATTATTTGATTCTTCGTCATATTTTTCAAAACTTCCGTAATTAATATATCTGATAGCACCGCCTAAATAACCAATATCCTTGTATTTCTGTCCGACAGCAATATTCCCCGCATTTACATCAAGCATATATTTATAGAATCCGAGACTTGCCTGACTTTTTTTAAGTGTTGACAATCCGGCAGGATTATAGAAAAGTGATAATACGTCATTTGCATTTGAAGTAAAACTACCCGCTAGAGAAGAAGGTCTTGCTCCGGCATCAAGTTTTAAAAAATCATATGTAGTATTGCTTTGTGAGAAAACAGAAGGTGTAACCGTAAAAAACATGAGATAAATAAGAACAGCTGAACTTTTTTTATTATGCATTTTTAAGTTTGATAAGTTACTGATAATCAATAACCAGAAATCATATATACGTTTTTATTTAAAAAATTTTAACAATAATAAAAGAATGCTATTTGATATTCAATAACAATATTATCCTTTAAAATATCCTTAAATAGTAAGAATATTTTTATAATTCAGTAAAAAATTCTAATTGATCCGGAATCCTTTGCTGTCATTAATAACAGGAAGCTCTTCAGTATGAACGGATTTTACATAAGCTCCGTAAGGTCCGACTTTCAATTCCTGCATATAAGATTTTATGGAATCAGCATTTCCTTCAACTTCAATCAGAACATTTCCGTTAACAAGATTTTCGGCAAAACCGTTAAGACTGTATTCTTTAGCCTTTCTGTAACAGAAATATCTGTATCCAACACCCTGAACGAGACCGGTAACGATTATTTTAAATCTCTTTTCCACCGGAGTATTTAATTTTAAACAGAGAATAAAATTCTGATATGAAAAGACCTGTAATCATAAGCAAAGCTCCCGTTATCTGCGGAAAATTAAGTCTTTCATTGATAAGTAAATATGAAAAAAACACAGCAAACAGGGATTCCATATTGTATATAATTCCCGCACGGAGAGGAGACGTTTTGTTCTGATATTTTGTCATAAGAATAATGCTGATAAATGTGGAAAACAAAGAAGTAAATAACAGCGGAAAAATCAAATCCGAATTGAAAACAATAAAAAAGTCTCCGAAAACGAACAATTCAAAAATGATTACAGATAACAAACTCAAAACAACCATTGCTAGAAACTGCCCGAAAACCAGATAAGAAAAATTTACACTTCGTGAATATTTGTCAAGGAGAACTATATGAACAGCAAATGAGAATGCGCAAATCAAAGTAAGAACATCGCCGAAATTTGGCGTTAATATATAGGATTCAGACAGTATTACAAGACCTGCTAATACAATCAGCGCACCGGCAATATTCTCCGCCTTCGGCCGGCTGTTAAGAATCAAAAACTGCGCAAATGGAATAATTATCAGGCTTGTCCCTGTAATAAATGCAGATTTTGAAGCTGAGGTATATTTCAATCCCATTGTCTGAAAACCAAATCCGCAGAAAAGAAAAACACCGAGCAACAGACCGTATTTCCACGCAGAGTAGTCTGAAATTTTGATTTTTTTCCCGAAGAAGATAAGATACAAAGCAAGCGTAATCGTAAAACGAATTAGAATAAAAGCCATCGGGGAAATTCCCGTTAAGGAAAGTTTTATCATAGGGAAAGATAAACCCCAGGTAAACGTAACAAGCAGGAGAATTAATTCTGCTTTATAAGTAATGTAAAGCGGAGTTGAGTCCGGCTGAAATTTTTCCTGCTGCAATTATCAGTATCCGAATTTAGCTTTATAAATTATTACGGCACAGATGAGTATCCAGAGCAGTGAGTTTAGAATTATCGGGATATCTTTTGTCACGATCTGAGTAGGGCTTTCACCTAGATTTTTCTGATGCAGGAGATAAAGGTAACGGAAGATACCGTAAATGACAAAAGGCGTTGTATAAATCAGCTTATCCGAATGAAAGGAGGAAATTGCCTTTTCGGATACAGTATACAAAGCATAAGAGATAATAGTACCTGTAGCGGCAATTGTGTTCAGCTGATCAACGAACACAACGTCATAATCGCTTAAAACTCTTCTTTGTTTTTCTAGATTTTCCTGATTCGGTCCGGAAAGTTCTGCTCTTCTTTTTGAAATTCCGAGAAAAAGCGAAATAAAAATAGTAGTAATAATCATCCAGCTAGAAATGCTGACATCTATTGCAACAGCTCCAGCAATAACCCTTAAGATGAAACCTATTGAAATTGAAAATACGTCAAGCAGCACTATGTTTTTTATTTTGAAGGTATAAAGGAGATTATTGACAAAATATGCAATAATTGTCAGTATAAAAAGAATAGGAAGTTTCAATGAAATTATTGCTGTAATTATCAGCAGCAAGAAAAGAAGTATTTTAGCCTGATTTACGGAGATATAACCTGCAGCTATCGGTCTGTATCTTTTCTTTTTGTGAACTCTGTCGGATTCAACGTCGATAATGTCATTAAGGACATAAACACTGCTGGAGACAAAGCAAAAAGCGGTAAAAGCGAGAATATTTGTAACAAGCATGTGATAATCCAGCAGTTTTCCCGCGAACAGAATTGGAGCAAAGACAAAAAGATTCTTTATCCACTGTTTCGGCCTGATTAATTCAATTACACGCAGAAACTTCATTTATGATTACCGTTAAAGTTGGTTTTATAAATTTTCATTTCCTTCCCTCCGCAGATTGTGTTATCCTCGAGGTAAGCGCTGGTTATAAACGTCAGATTATCCCTGTTTTGATTAAGAAATTCCTTAAACCATTCATCGTATATAATAATATAGTTAACATTATTTTTCTTTAATAGATAATTAACAGAATCCAGATTGTCCTTCCAGTTATAAGTCCTGTACCGGAGTATTTCAGGCGTTATCAGACCTGCCATATCGATAATTTTGTTTTTATTTATGAATCCTATCGCGCCGATATCATTAACTGCAATAGTTTCTTCGCGCGGAACATTTTCATTAACCCATCTAGCTAGTTTAACCTGCTGATTATTTATGTTATCGGTATTTTTTCCGAGAGCTGCGGCAAACACAAGAAAATTCACAAATGAAAAAAGAAGTATGACATAGAAGCCGTATTTTCTGAGATTTAATTTCCGGAGAAAAATAAACTTACCAGATTCCGTAAGATTGTAAAGCATATAAACGGCAGCTGTGTTTATGAACGGAATAAGAGGTATCATATATCTCACATGATGCCTCCAGTTCGGAATCAGCACAGAAGAAATCAATGGCAGGAATATTATCCATAGAAAAGTAAGATTGACAAGCTTCAGTTTTGTAAAATAAAATTTAAAACTTATTAGATAATAAACAACCGATACAGAATAAAGCAGAGCAGTAATGAAATTATCATTAATGAAATATTTCAAAGCAATACCCAGATATTCCGGATCAGGAATGAAATGCAGTCCACCTCCCTGGCCTCTGAATGTATTCGGGAAAAAATGACCGCTGATTTTATATGAGAATACAAGATACGGAAAAGTAATCATCAGAAATAAAGCAACGGACAAAACTAAACGGAAAAAATTCTCCTTGAACTTTCTGATGAAAAGAAGATTGAGTGTTAAATCAAGAATGTATAAGGAAAAAAGTAAAAATCCTTCCGGACGGGAGACAGTAGCAAACGAAATCAACAAAGCCGGGAGTATACTGAAATTTGACTTTGCTAAATTTTTAATATGTACAAAGACTCCGAGAATACAGAAAAATGTAAACATGGTAGTTTCCATTCCGGAAAGTGCTGACCATGAAAATCTGCCGTTAAATACTGTAAGCAGAGAAACCAGCAAAGCTGCGAATTCAGGTGATTTGTTACCCTCATTCAGTACTGAGACAACTGTTGTGTCGCTTCTGAATATTTCAAGTGAAATCTTATATATAAAAATGCAGGAGAGTAAATGGAACAGGGAAGAAAGTATTAATGAGATTACAATAAAATTATCCGAAACGAGACTTAAGGAGCCGAGAGCAATTACATACAGCGGTGAAGTTGTTCCTGCAGTATACTCGCCCTTGTTAAACTGAAAAAAATATCCCTGCGAGAAATTATCTGCAAATTGAAAGTGAATCCATGTATCATCTAAAGGGACTCCCATCTGTCCTCCTGTAATCAAATATTCAGCCAGCAGATAAATCAAATAAGTAATGAGACAGCAGACTCCTGTTATCAGATAATTTCTATTGAACATTATAATAGATTAAATAAAAATGAGCGAATCACTCCGCTCATTTCATTAAAATTCCGGTTAGAATCTTTTTATTTTGATGCAATAATTAAAAACCTGATTTTTATTACATCAAGAAATTCATTTTCAGAAAAATAAACTCTCAGCTGTTTTTCAGTTTCAGTGAAATTAATTTTCTTATAATCCCTGAACTGCCATGGAACAGACCTTATGTAAAACAGCACGGCTTCTGTATCTGTAAACCTTGTATAGCCAGTATCTTCATCACACCTGATAATGCTGAAAGAAGAATTAATCAGACCGTCTTTTGCAGAAGCATGATTCCAGTTAAAAAATTCTTCATTCGGCTTTAAATTAAGAAGTTGATTTATTGTCAATTCGCTTTTTCCGTCAACCTGCTGTGTGATAAAAAAACCGCCGGGTTTCAGAATCCTGTAAACTTCACTGGGATTATAGCTTTCATGCCTGTTTATGATAAGATCAAAAAAACTATCTTCGAACGGAAGTTTATCGTCGGAATAATCAGAAATTAATATTGCTCCGAATTTCTTCAGGCGGCTTTTTGCAATCTCAATATTCGGAGTATAGCTTTCCGTTGCATAAATATTTATTCCTTTGCCTGCAAAACGGCTAAGCAGCTCACCTCCGCCTGTACCGAGATCCAGTAAATTTATGTCAGATTTTATAAATGAATCAATAATTTTAACATAATCCCATTTCAGTTCACTTTCCGTCATCCTGCTGTCTAATACAGAAAAATCCCATCCAGATACTTTTTCCTGAATCATGAAGCAAAAAATAAATTAAAATACAGCCTGTTCTTCGTAAACACCGAAGACTTCTTTCAGTTCGGAGCACATTTCCCCTAGTGTTACATAATTCCTTGCGCAATCAAGGACCTTCGGCATCAGATTTGTCCCGTCTCCGGCAGATTTCCTGAGTTCCTTCAGACAGCTTTTAACTTTTTCCTGATTACGGGAAGCTTTCAATTCTTTGAGTCTCTTAATCTGCTTTTCTTCAACTTCCTTTGAAATCTGAAGAATCGGAATATCTATTTTTTCGTCTTCTTCAATAAATTCATTTACTCCGACAACAATTTTTTCTTTTTTATCCAGTTCAAGCTGATACTTGTATGCTGAATCTGCAATCTCTCTCTGGAAAAAACCATTTTCTATGCATGCAACAACTCCTCCCTGTGAATCAATCATTTCAAAATATTTTTCAGCTTCCGCTTCGATATCATCTGTAAGTTTTTCCACATAATAACTTCCGCCGAGAGGATCGGCCACATTAATTACTCCATGTTCATAAGCAATAATCTGCTGTGTTCTTAACGCTATCTTAACTGCTTTGTCAGATGGAAGAGCAAGTGTTTCATCCATAGAATTTGTATGTAAGCTCTGTGTACCTCCCAAAACTCCGGCAAGAGCTTCAATAGCAGTTCTGACGATATTATTCTCCGGCTGCTGAGCAGTCAGTGAACAGCCTGCCGTCTGAGTATGAAATCTAAGTGTCCATGATTTGGGATTTATTGCTCCGTATTTATTTTTCATTCTTTTAGCATAAATTCTTCTAGCGGCTCTGAACTTTGCAATTTCTTCAAAGAAATCCAGATGTGAATTGAAAAAGTGTGAAATCCTCGGTGCAAAATCGTCAACATCCATTCCTCTTTCGATACAAGCCTCGATATATGCAAAACCGTCAGCGAGAGTAAATGCAAGTTCCTGCGCTGCAGTCGAACCTGCTTCTCTGATATGATAACCGCTGACACTGACAGGATTAAACTGTGGAACTTCTTTTGTAGAATACTCTATCATATCCGTAATTATTCTCATTGAAGCCTTAGGGGGATAAATATATTCTTTCTGCGCAATGTATTCCTTTAAGATATCATTCTGAAGAGTGCCTCTTAATTTTGAAAATGGGACCCCCTGTTTTTCTGCAACTGCCAGATAAAAGGCATAAACCATAATGGCAGGGGAGTTTATAGTCATTGAAGTTGAGACTTTATCAAGCGGAATTCCGTCAAAAAGAATTTCCATATCCTGCAGAGAAGAGATTGCAACTCCGCAGATTCCGACTTCACCTTCGGAAATCGGCGAATCTGCATCCCATCCCATCAAAGTAGGCATATCAAATGCCGTTGACAATCCTGTCTGACCGTGATCAAGCAGATACTTAAATCTCTGATTAGTATCTTCAGGTGTCCCGAAACCTGCAAACTGTCTCATTGTCCAGAGTTTTCCCCGGTACATGTTATGATGAATGCCTCTTGTATATGGAAACTCACCGGGGTAACCGATTTCATTATAATAACTTGTTTCCTTTACATCTTCCGGAGTATAAACTATATCAAGTTCTCTCCCGCTAAGTGAAGTAAATTTCATTCCGCTTGTTTTTGCTTTTCCGGCTTCTTTTAACCACTCGGATTTGGAAGTACTCTTTTTAGGTTCGGTATTATTTTTCATTTCAGAAATTTAAATTTTTATTGCTGCAAATATAAATTAATTATTGCGGAAATAGTATTCAAAATCACAAATCCTCATTGTAAAAATAAAATCTTCAAAATAAAAAGGGTGCTGCATAAATACATCACCCTGACAAAATTTATTTATTTTTAAATCTATTTCTTTCCGCCTAATAATCCTCCGAGTAAATCCATTAAGCCGCCGCCCTGTCCGGAATTATCTTTCTGACCTGAACCTGAAAGAAGACCTACTACATCATCCAAAACATTTCCGTCTCCGTTCTGATCCAGAAAAGATGCAAATCCTGCAGAACCTTCCGGATGTTCATTCTTGCTTTTTGAAAGATATCCGAGAATCAGCGGAGCAACAAGAGGTATAATTTTCATGGCAGTATTCCCGTCAATTCCGAATTTCTCCGACAAAAGATTAGTTACACTGCTCCCTGAATTTCCGAGAAGCCCGCCGAGATTCGGATCAACATTGCTTTGACCTAATTTATTCATAATCATTCCGTCAACATTTTCAAGCACTCCCGGATCACCGTATTTATTCAGAATATGATCAACTCTGTCCTGACCGCCGAAGTTTGTACTCTGATTTTTTAATCCGCCGAGTATCATAGGTGCTATTAAGGGTATTGCCTGCTGAATTATCTGTGGATCTATTCCGAGTGAAGAACCGATTTTATCAGTTGCTCCTCCGCTTAAATTTCCAAGTAAATCATTTATGAAATCTGACATTATATCTCCTTTATTTTAGTTTAAAAAAATGATTAATAAATCTATAATTTTCAATCTCCCGGATAAACTTAATTTTCCCGTATTTCCGAATTTCTCAAATCTTTAATAATATCTTCCGGAAACGGATATCCGTCTTCGTTAAATTTCAGAAATGAAATATGCAGATGTGTCTTTCCTTCTTTTAAGTTTGCTTTTCTGCCTGTCCTGCCAACTTCTCCGATTTTATCACCTGAAACAACTATATCACCCGGTCTGACAATAACTTCAGACAAATGCGAATAATAAAATAATCCGTTATTTGTTACGTCAAAGATTTTAACATACTTCCCTCCGCGAAGCAGTGAACCTGCTTTCCAGGTTGTGTCTGTCGCTACAACTACACCTGAAGACATACTTACAACATCTACAGGTTTAAGTGTTGAATCATCAAGCAGGTCTTTGTTTTTATCAGGTATCATTAAATCATGAGCAGGATGACCTTTTGTATTGCTTCCCTGAAAGTAATCATAACCCGCAACTTTGTAATCATTTCCGTAATCCCTGTAATGAACCGAAGTGTAATTTTTCAAAGGAAAAACCCAGTCATTTCTGCTTACATTCACGCCTTTATGCTGCCTGAAATAACTTCTGACTTCTGTATTGTATTCTTTCATAAGATCAAAAGCTTCATCTTCTTCTATTTGTAAATTTGTAATCATAGAATCAAGGATATCCCATTTATTACAGATATTCTTCTTCTGCGAATATAAATTCCCGCTGGAAGTAATCAAAAATAGTATTACCAGTATTTTTTTAACCAAATAATATCTGTTCCGGGTAAATTTACAATCAATTGAAAAAATAATTTTATCCCTTTCCTGCTATTAAGTTCAGAGCGCTTCCGTTTTTAAACCAGCCTATCTGCTGTTCATTGAATGTATGATTAAGCAGGATTTCATCGACAGTTCCGTCTGTATGCTTAACAGTCATTTTTACCTGTTTCCCGGGAGTAAGACTGCTTATGTCAATATCTATTTTATCATCTTCCTCAATCTTATCATAATCAGAAGCATCTGCAAAAGTCAGCGGAAGCATACCCTGCTTTTTCAGATTGGTTTCGTGAATCCGGGCAAAAGACTTTACAATAATTGCTTTCCCGCCGAGAAATCTCGGCTCCATTGCCGCATGTTCTCTTGAAGAACCTTCACCGTAATTTTCTTCTCCGATTACAACCCATCCTGCTCCTTTATTCTTATACTGCCTTGCAACCCTCGGAACTTCCTCATACATTCCGTTCAGCTGATTCTTTACTGAATTCATCTTGTCATTAAAATGATTCACAGCACCGATAAACATGTTATTCGAAATATTATCAAGATGTCCTCTGTATTTCAGCCACGGTCCTGCCATTGAAATATGATCTGTCGTACATTTGCCTTTTGCTTTCAGCAGCACATGCAAATTCTTAAAATCAGTATCAGTATTATTCTTCTCAAACGGTTCTAGTTTTTCGAGACGCTGGCTTTCGGGATTTATCACAACTTCCACATCCGAACCTTCTTCTGCCGGAGCTTCATATCCGCTTGAGCCTTTAAGAAATCCGTGTTCGGGTAATTCGTTTCCGGTCGGGGTATCGAGTTTCAGTGATTCGCCTTTGTCATTTTTTATTGTGTCTGTCAGAGGATTAAAAGTAAGTTTTCCCGCGAGTACCATTGCAGTCACTATTTCCGGGGATGCAACAAATGAATGCGTTGCCGAATTTCCGTCATTTCTTTTTGAGAAATTTCTGTTGTAGGAAGTGATAATCGAATTCTTTTCACCTTCTTTCACGTCATGTCTTTTCCATTGTCCGATACAGGGTCCGCATGCATTTGCAAGTACAAGACCTCCCGCCTTTTCAAAAATCTCCAGCTGTCCGTCCCGTTTAATTGTTTCATAAATCTGATCCGAACCCGGAGTAATCGTAAATTCAGATTTTGCCTTTAAGCCTTTTGCAATAGCTTGTTTTGCAACAGAAGCCGCTCTTTCCATGTCTTCATAGGATGAATTAGTGCAACTTCCGATCAGACCGACTTTAAGCTCTTCAGGATAATTGTTTTCTGTAACAGCTTCCTTGAATTTTGAAATCGGCCATGCAAGATCGGGCGTGTAAGGTCCGTTAATGTGCGGTTCAAGTTCCGAAAGGTTTATCTCAATAATCTGATCATAATATTTTTCGCTTCCTTCATCAGCCTTCAGATAATCTTTCAATTCATTTGCCAGTTTACCGACTTCTTCCCTTTCGGTGGCTTTGAGATATCTGAACATTTTTTCGTCATATGGGAAAACGGAAGTTGTAGCTCCGATTTCAGCTCCCATATTGCATATTGTGCCTTTTCCCGTGCAGGAAATTGTCTGTGCCCCTTCGCCGAAGTATTCTATAATCGCACCCGTGCCTCCTTTAACAGTAAGAATACCTGCAAGTTTTAAAATAACATCTTTAGGTGATGTCCATCCGCTCAGCTTTCCGGTTAACTTGACTCCGGTAATTTTCGGAAACTTAAGTTCCCATGGCATTCCTGCCATTACATCAACAGCATCAGCGCCGCCGACTCCGATTGCAATCATTCCCAGACCTCCTGCATTTGGAGTATGGGAGTCAGTTCCTATCATCATTCCTCCCGGAAATGCATAATTCTCCAGCACAACCTGATGTATAATTCCAGCGCCGGGTTTCCAGAATCCGATCCCGTATTTTGACGAAACACTGGAAAGAAAATCATAAACTTCCTTATTGTCACCGTATGCTCTGTGCAAATCATTCTTTGCGCCTTTTTCGGCTTCAATAAGGTGGTCGCAGTGAACTGTTGACGGAACAGCAACTTTCGGAATTCCCGCCGACATAAACTGCAGCAATGCCATCTGAGCTGTTGCATCCTGCATCGCAACTCTGTCAGGTCTGAAATCCGTAAAATCTTTTCCTCTTTCGTAAGGTCTGTCGGGTATATTCCATAAATGTGTGTATAACACTTTTTCGGTATACGTCATCGGACGGTTTAAAAGCTTTTTGGCTTCATCTGCTTTTGTTTTGAATGCAGAATAAACATTTCTGATTAAATCCAGATCAAACATATTTTTTCTCCTGTTTAATAAAATTTATAAATTTAATTTGCAGTAATAATATTTTCCTGACCAAGCAATTGCATTCCTTTAAACTTAAGCAGAAGCTGTGCAACTGTCACTACATCCTTCTGACAATAAGTCCGGATACGTTCAAGGTCTTTATCCTTCCAGTAAACACTCCAGACCTGACTTCCGTCTATGTCATCTTTCGGAGAAGGAATCCCGAATACTGCCGCAAGTAAATTCAGTGAAGTATAGCTTTTATAATCCCCGAATTTCCACATATCCATAGTATCAAGCAGTCTTATTTCCCATGGTTTTTTTCCGGAGTTATCAAGTATTGCGGGAATTTTCAGCCCGTTTATAAGGCACCTTCTTGCAATATAAGGATAATCAAATTCCTTTCCGTTGTGAGCGCAGAGAAGGCTTTCATTTGAATTGTATCTGCTGTCAAGCAAATCTGAAAAATCCTTAAGAATCTCCTTCTCATCATCTCCGGCGAATGACTTTACTCTGAAATAAAGCGTGCCTTTATCTTCAAAGAAAAATCCGGCGGATATGCAGATTATCTTACCGAATTCGGAATATATCCCGGCACGGTCATAAACATCTGCCGCAGTGACTCCTTCCCTGATGTAACTGTTTATTTTTTTTGACCATAACTTCTGCCATGTTTCATCAAGCTGATCATATGATGAATACTGAGGAACTGTTTCTATATCTAGTACAAGTATATTTTTCAGGTCTGTGCTGTCTAACATTTTTCTGTTCCTGTTTTAATATATCCGGTTAAAAAATTTTACTGCAGAATTTCCTTTAACTTCTCAGGATTGTCAACGGGTAAATTGCATTTGTAATCTTCACATACATATACTTCATCTTTATTTCTTTCCTGAACAATATTCTTCAGATATTCTGATATAATTTTCATTTCATCAGAAGAATGAATCATTACCTTATTCGGAATGTATGTCTTATATATTAAATCAATAAGCTCTTTCAGCTTCTTACCTTCCGTATTACCTGACAGTATTATTTCTTTGGGAGAATGAATTAAAAAGCTTACTGCGCACATCATCTGCGGGCTTGAAAAAGGAAGTCTGTTTAAATCTGAAGAAAATAATTCAAGTGAATTTTCAGCAATATTTATCAGCTCTTTATTGTCTGTCATGTATCCGAGTCTGAGCAGATTCATAATCTGTATCGAATTTCCGGAAGGTTCTGCTCCGTCATAGGAATCCTTTGTCTTTAAAAAAATGTCAGCCGTATTTTCCGGGACATCATAAAATCCGCCTCTCTCTCTGTCATAGAATTTCTCAATCACAGTTTTATTAAGTTCAAGCGACTGCCTTAGATAATTCAAATCGAATGTTGTCTCATACATATCTGTCAGTCCAGATATCAGAAATGCATAGTCATCAAGAGTTCCTTCAAATCTTGAATCGCCGTCCCTGTATCTGTGATAAAGTAACTTTGTCCGTTTGTCATATAATTTTTCATAAATAAAACTGCAGGCTTGTCCGGCAGTTTTAAGATAAATCTCTTCACGGGTTGCCTGATATATTTTTGCAAGCGCAGAAATCATCAGTCCGTTCCATGAAGTAAGGATCTTATCGTCAAGATGAGGCTTAGGTCTTGCCGATCTTGCCGAAAGCAGTATGCTTCTGCATTCATCAATTGTTGCTGCAATTTCTTCTGGAGTTTTATCAAATTCTTTAGCCGTTTCATAAATATCATTTGCAATGAACAGCACATTCTTTTTACCGAAAACTTCATGAGGATCGTTAACTGTATTTCCGTTAATCTGAATCCCGTAAAAAAATCCGAATATTTTAGAATTCTCTTCACCGAGCAGATTGTCAATTTCATCTTTATTCCACAGATAATAAGCACCTTCTGCTTTTATGTGAGGTTCCGACGAACTCAAAGCGCTCTCTGCATCCTCGGCTGAATAAAACCCACCTTTTGGATGTTTCAGATTTTCAAGTACATAATGTGCCGTATCTTCGGCGACAAATAAATAAAATTTATTTTTTGTCACTAGATAAGTATTTACATATGTAATTATAAGCTGCGCCTGATCGTAAAGCATCTTTTCAAAATGAGGTACGCGCCAGAAGCTGTCAACAGAATATCTGTGAAAACCACCCGATAAATGATCATACATTCCTCCTTCATACATTTTTTTTAGAGTAAATGCAGGTATGTCAAGCGCACTGAATTCCTTTGTATGATAATAATAATCCAGAAGGAAATTATACACTGCAGGTCTCGGAAATTTATTCCCGCTGCCGAATCCTCCGTATTCTTCGTCATAAATCTTAACAATACTGTTATAACAGTTATCAAGCGTATCTTTGCTTAGTTTAGAATCTGAATCAGCTGAAATCCTGTTCTCAATCATTTGCTTAAGACCGGAAACTATTTTATCGCTGCTTTCTATAATTTCGTTTTTCCTGTTTTTCCAGATTTCATGAATCTGATTTATTACGTCTTCAAATCCTGCCCTTCCGTATTTTGCTTTCGGAGGAATGTATGTAGCTCCATAGAAAGGCTTTAAATCCGGAGTAAGGAACATGCTCATCGGCCAACCGCCTGATCCTGTCATTGACTGAAGCGCAGTCATATAAACCCTGTCAACATCGGGTCTTTCTTCACGGTCAACTTTTATATTTACAAAATATTCATTCATCATTCCGGCAATTTCCTCATTCTCAAAAACTTCACGCTCCATTACATGACACCAGTAACATGTCGAATATCCGACAGATAAAAATACCGGCTTGTCAAGTTTTTTCGCAAGTTCAAATGTTTCTTCGTTCCAGGCGTTCCATTCAACGGGATTGTAAGCATGCTGCAGAAGATAGGGCGATTTTTCAAGTATGAGTTTATTTTCAGTCATTTTTGAATTTACGAAAAATGAAATTTTAATGAAGGGGGAATTTTTGACACAATGGCAGATAAAGATTTACAAAGTCTTGCTCAGTATGAAATAATAGTTGATTTTCCTTTTTCTAATGATAACAACATTTCTTTAAATTTTGGGATGAGTGGAGAGATTAGCTCAATCTTATTCCTGTTAACTTCAAAAACAACAACTGAAATACTAAATGATTTTAAATTTTGCTGGCTTTCTAATTTTTTATCAACTGTTAGAATAATATCAAAATTATTTTTAACTGCAACACTTAACAGTTTTCCGTTCTTTAAACTTTTCCATCCAATTTCTGAAACAGAATATACCTCATACTCATATAGTAACTTTTTTAATCTTACAGGAAGACACTAATCAAGTAATATTTTCATTTGGATAAAGTATTTTCAATCAATAATATTTCAGCCGATTCTAATAAATTAATTGCATGCTCTTTTGATACAGATGGAAAATCTTCTAAGAATGTTTCGAGGGTTTCTCCTGTTTCAATATAATCAAATAAATTTTTTATCGGTACCCGGGGTCCGTTAAAAACCGGCTCTCCGCTTAAAATCTCAGGA
>JAEUSI010000160.1 GCA_016788375.1 Ignavibacteria bacterium
GTAATCATAGGATCGAAACGCTTTTTATTTTCATCAGAAAGCGAAAGATACTGCATAGCGATAAATGCATCCGAAAAAGAGTAATAGTATAAAGGCGCATCCGTATCGAGATAATACTTTGGAGCTTCATTTCCTGAATTTCCGTATGACCACATCTGCTGAAGAGGTATTCCGAACAAAACGCATCTGCCAACTACATTTCCCATAAGTTCTAATTGTTTCTGAACATCATTTCCTTCCTGAATATAATTAGTAAGGTGATAATGTCCGTCAAAGACTTCATAGTTGTCATAAATTTCATCCTTCTGTGAATAACTGCAGTTCGATACTAAAAAGAAAACAATGAGGAAGATTATTCTATTAAATATCCGTGTATTAAAAATTATATCTGACATAGAATTTGATTTTTAAAATTTGAAAATCTGTTAAATGCTTTCTGCATTAAGCTTTAAGCCTTACAGAAAAAATGAAGCTGCTAATGATAGAATTGTTCCTTTCAGTCCGCCTACATAATATCCGAATGTACTGCTAACATTAGATCGGTTTACTACTATCACCTGAGCGTTCAGCTTCAGATACCATTTGCCGTAAGGGTACACATTTACTCCGCTTGTAATTTCATTTGAATTGTTAAACTGTCCCCAGACCTGTGATCCGTAGCAATATAATTCCACCCATTTGGGTATTGCCATGTATGATGCTGCTACATAAAATCCCTGATCCAGCATAGAAGATAACGGAACGGGACCATCAGTATTGAATTTATTCAGAGTTCGCGAATACCATTCAGTCTGAAGAAAAAACCCTTTGTATTTAAATCCGAGATTTGCAGAAACCATATTGTAATCAGCATCAATGACAGTAACATCTTTTGCAAGCGCTCCGGTTTCGAACAGATTCAATGCATCAGAAAGTCGTATCCCGGTATTGTTGGGAGAATTTTTTATGTCCTGCGTAAAACGGTTTTCACGTGAATGTGTAAATGCTGTTCCGATAGTTGTAGCAAGTTTCTTATGTTCATCATAATCAGAAAATGAACTGTATTTCCCGAATTCTCCTGTTGTAGGCCGCCAGTCAATGCTTGCGCTTGATGCAAGACTTCTCGTCAGATTTGCAGCGCTGACATCCAGATTACTCGAATTATTTCCGATCATTGCAGTGTAAAGTACACCGGGTAAAATTTCTCCGTCAGCCCAGATACCCTGAGTAAAATAAGGCCTGAAATATTCGTCCGCCATAATTCTGTCAGGAGCCAGCCAGAACGGATGGGAATAATGATTTGAACGCGTTCCGGGTAATGCTCCCCATCCGGCGTAGAGATTAAATTGTTTGGCAAATTTATAGCTGAGGTTTCCTATTATAGCAATCTGGTTGGTTGCATTAACTGTCCAGATAGTTAAATTGTAATTGAACTTAGGATTAAGAAAAAATCCCCGGAAAAAAATCATTACTCTCTGAAGCTGGAAGTCATTACGGGTATCTATGTTTCTTGTATTCCCCAGATGGTCAACATAAGACTGAGATGACGGAAGCTGATTAATATATCTGAAAAGTCCGTAAGCTCCGAAATTTAAAGAACCTTGTTTGCCTTTTACGATATCAAACCCGTTTCCCGGAATGAAAATGCTGTCAACACCGGGTGTTTCGACGGTTGAGATGGAATCATCTAAAGGCGGCATATCCTGAGCCTGAACTCTGTCATTTATCACACTCAATGAAGTCAGCGTAATAAGTAAACAAATGAACATACTAACCGGTATGATTTTTTTCATTTTACTGATATTTAATTTTTGTTTTTAAATCGGACAAAGTTTAATAAATCTCAGTTAAAAATTAATCCCCTTTTTTTGTTTAAGTTCAAAATCATCAAATCAGATTTAAAAATAAATACAAACTGATTTAACTTATCTTTAAATTATTATTTCATTTGGAAATTTGAACTCTATCTGTCCATTTAAAACGGACTGCAGAACATTAATTACAGGCTCATCATTGCGGATTCTCAGATTTTGAAGGTGCAGTATTAATCCATCCTACAAGCAGAGTATATCCTATTGAAATTATTATAGCACCCGTAAAAAGCCCGATAAAGCCAGTGAGCATAAGCCCTCCAATCACACCGATGAAAATAACAGGCATTGGAACCGGCGCAGATTTGCCGAGCATCAGAGGTGTAAGAATATTGTCTGACAAAGTAACAAGCAACAGGGATACAGACCATAAAATCGCCGGCATTAATTCTTTTACTGAGAAAAAATAAATCATAATTGGCACTGTTACAAAGAAGACCGGTATCTGAAGTACGGCAAAAATAAATACCAGCAATGTCCAGATTCCTGCATATGGTATTCCGGCAAGAAAGAACAGTATTCCGTGCAGAAGAGAAAGAATAAGGGCTTCGCCTATTACTCCTTTTACCACACTTCCGACGGTTTTGAAAGTCAGATCGGCAAATTCATCACCTCTGTCGCCGCCAACTTTTCTGAAAAATTTACGGACAGCATCGCCTGTTCCGCCTTTAGCCAGGAGTATACCTGCAATTATAAGTGACAATAAAATCTGAATCATATCACCGGCTGAATTCAATATACCTTTTGCCAGACTTTTACCGGATTCAAAAATCTCTTCTTTATATCTGACAACCAAATGTTCCAGGTTTGTATTTAGATTATGCCAGAAATCATAAATTTTCTCTCCGACAAGCGGCCATTCTTTAATCTTTTCCGGAGGCATCGGAACAGACAGTGAGCCGTTATCATAGCTTATCCTGAGCTCTTTAAATTCTTGAATAAGCGAGTTAATTAACAAACCAGTCGGTAGTATTATAACAGCCAGAAAGGTAAAAATTAAGATAAAAGAAGCCAGTTTAGGCTTTCCCCCCATCTTTCCTGAAAGCATAGTGTGCAGGGGATAAAGAGCAATTGCAAGAACAAGGCTCCACAAAATAATGCTGATAAAAGGGCTCATTATCAGAACACACCAGGCAATTACTCCTAAAAGAATTAATAACCTGACGGAAGTATCGTATACTGAATCGTTTGAAGTTTTAATGTTCATATGATTATTAAAAAAGTTAGTTCAGTCTTCCCGAAAATCAGAAATCATAATAGAAAGTAAAAGCAAACCGGTTTGCAACTCCGCTGCTGCCGTCTTTTATTTTCTTGTAACCGTAAGTATATTCAACCCCTAGCCTGAATCCTCCGGGATAAGAAAGAAATCCGTTGAAAGCAATGTACTGTCCGGCATTAAACGAATAATCAGGGAAGTAATCTTCCATTGTGAGATTTACAAGACCGTACACTATATCTATATCAAGAAATTCCCGGAATATTTCCTGATTGAATGCAACAAATCCACCGTAACAGGTTGTAAGCTGATATTCGCCGTCATTCGGATTTAATACTACATCGAATGCAGAATTATCGGAAAGATTCAGGAAAGATGCTATGCCTTTACCGAATAGTCCCTGAAATTTAAGAGATGAACTTGAAGTCAAATCTGCATTAATACTCAGCAGAGCGCCTCGACCTAACAAAGATCCCCTCTCGCCGGATACATTCCGCACGGAAATCGGATTTAGAATTCCGGCAGCTTTTATCTGAACTGCTTCCCAGTCTTTTTTTATATTTGTTGCAACTGCCGGATAATTCTGTGTAACTGATTCTATTGAAAGCGTATCCGGAATGTAAATAAGTATGCTGGGTGATTCGATACTGGCTCTGAATCTCCATCCGGGTTCGAAATCGAGATAATATTTAATCTGAACATTCCTTACGGATACTGCAGTCGGAGGTCCGTCAACATCAACAGTAAGCGGAAGAGTTTCAATATCACTGAAGTTAGTCCATGTCTGACCAATAATAAGATGTTTGGTTTGTCCGTATGCCTGACGGATTCTGAATTTATTGTCTGTTCCGTTAAAATCAGTTTCTATTCTTATCAGAGTATTTCCTACAATCGTTTTACGCTTAACATCAAGCCCGATGCGTGTTACATTTGCTGTCATATAAAATGTCTTTTCATCATTGCTTTCCTCACCGACAGGAATTTCACTTAATGAAAACCCCGTTCCGCCTTCAAGCCCGTTAAAATCATAAGAACCGTATACTCTTGCCGAACCGTAAAACCTTATGCTTAGTTTTTTATCTTTTGACCTAATGATCAGTCCGCTGCTTTCCGGAGAATCCTGAGGGTGAATATCTTTGGAACCGAGAGTATCAGCAGAATTTATTCTATTGTTATTCAGTGTATCTCTTAACTCTTTTCCCTGTCCGTACACTGAATTATAAAAAATCACACAGAATGAAATAAGTATTATATAAAAAGTAAAAAACTTCAAAATCATAATTATAAAAATCCCTTTAATTCAGTGCTTAGTTACTGCTGAAAAACAGTACCTTATTGCTTCCGATCCAAAATTACTACGGCGATAAAAATCACACTGCTTATTAAAATAATCTCCTCCGGATTCAAGCAGCGATAATAAAATATTTGAACTTAGTTTAAAAGCTGCTGCCGGAAATCAATAGACTGTATTTGAAAATCACTGTAAACAGTAAAACTTCATTTGCAGACAATGATAACCGGCATGCGGTTTTTTAATTACTTGCTCGGCTGAACATTATACATATTCAGTCCAAGTTTTTCAGACAGATATTTAATTACATACTGCGCTTTTACACTGTTACCGACATCATCAAGAGGAGGTGAAATTACACCGATTCCGAGTTTCCCCGGCGCAACAGCAATAATTCCTCCGCCAACTCCGCTCTTACCCGGCAGACCTGTATCATAAATCCATATTCCGGAATCATCATAAAGTCCTGCGGTAACCATTACAGGAAGCACGTGCTCTACAGTGTTCGCAGATACAACTGTCTTGCCTGTTACCGGATTTATTCCGCCGTTGGCTAATGTAGCCGCCATCATTCCGAGATCTTTTGCATTTACATTGATTGCGCAAGCCTTAGTATAAATGTCAGTTGTTTTTACCGGATCAAAATACATTCTTTCATAAGCGAATAACAGCCATGATAATGCCTGATTTCTCTGATTTGTTGCAGCTTCACTTTCATAAACCGGCTGATTAACAGTTAACTGCCTGCCTGCGAATTCACTGTATGCATTAATTATATTATTCCATTTGTCTTCGGCAGTACTGCCTTTAATGAGACTTGTAGTTGCAAGAGCTCCGGGGTTAACACACGGATTCATTTCCTTCCCTTTTTTCCATTCGATAGGTTCGATTGCATTAAACTTCATTCCGGTAGCATCTACTCCTACCTTTTCCTTTAATGCGTCTGATCCCAAATCGTCAATTACCATTGCCATTGCAAATACTTTCTCTATTGACTGCATTGAAACCATATCATTGATGTCACCGACTTCAATTACCTTTCCGTCAGCAGTCACAACTGCAATTCCGAATATATTCGGATCAACTTCCGCCAGAGCAGGAATATAATCCGCGTTTTTGCCTTCTTTTACATCCTTGTATTTATTGTATGCTTCATTGACTGCTGCTTCTATGTTTTCTTTTGTTAGC
>JAEUSI010000161.1 GCA_016788375.1 Ignavibacteria bacterium
ATAATGCAGACATCGGAATATCCGAAAATTAAACTTGAACTTGTAAAAGAAGAAAAAGTACTTGAAGGAATTAATGATTATATAAATTCGAACGATGTAGATGTACTGGCTATGGCAATAAGAAAGAGGTCTCTGATTGACAAGATTTTCAACAGAAGCCTTACAAAGAAAATGGCTTATCATACGAAGATTCCACTGCTTGCTCTGCACAAAATCTGAATCTGATTCCCTGAAGCAGCAGCGTAACTTCAATATTAACTCACTGTTAATTCAATTTAATTTATAAAAGTAAAATCAGACAAACTTGCCGGAAAGATTATTTTTAATAGATGCTATGGCAATGATATACAGGGCTTATTTTGCCATGATATCAAACCCGCTCATAAATTCGAAAGGTCTCAACACATCGGCTGTATACGGATTTGTCAACGCTCTCGTTAAATTACTCGAAGACGAAAAGCCGGATCATATAGCAGTATGCTTTGACACTGCGTCCCCGACATTCAGGCATAAGGCATTTCCGGCATACAAGGCGCACCGGCAGGAAATTCCCACCGATATGCCCTGGCAGATTGACAAAGTTAAGGAAATCGTAAAAGCCATGAATATTCCGATGATTGAGCTTGACGGTTTTGAAGCTGACGATATTATCGGTACACTTGTAAAGCAGGCTGAAAAAGAAAATGTATTAAGTTATATGGTAACTCCGGATAAAGATTATATGCAGCTCATATCCGATAAAGTCTTTATGTATAAACCGACCAGAAGTTTCAACGGGAATAAAGTTGCCGAAAATGAAATAATTGACAAGGACGGCGTAATGAAAAAATTCGGAGTTAAGCCGGAACAGGTAGTGGAAGTGCTCGGACTTATGGGAGATACAGCCGATAATATTCCCGGAATAAAAGGCGTCGGGGAAAAAACCGCAACCGGACTTATTCAGGAATTCGGCTCGATAAAAAATATGTACGACAATATTGACAAAATAACAAAGCCGAAGCTGAAGGAAAATATCATCGCTCACAAGAAAGATGCTTTAATGTCCGAGATGCTCGTTACAATAAAGACGGATGTGCCTTTAAAAATCAATTTTCATAATTTAAACAGAACTGATCCGGATACTGCAAAGCTGGTTCCGCTGCTTGAAGATATGGAATTCAGAACTCTCACGAGGAAATTTTCCGGGAATGCTTCACCGGTTAAAAAACAAGATACTCCGGAAAAGGAACTTTCCATTAAAGGAGAAAAGGTTAAAGATATAAGAGTCAATATTCCGGAAGAAAAACGGAAAGTTCTTACCATAAAAGACGTTAAGCATAATTATACAATAATAAAATCTGAAGATGAATTCAGGACTCTTGTAAAGACATTAAAGGATCAGCATCTGATCTGCTTTGACACGGAGACAGATGCAATTGATGCGATGAACTGCAATCTTGTAGGAATGTCTTTTTCATATAAAGAGAAGGAAGCTTATTATGTGCCTGTCTTCGGCAGGATTTCCGATTTAAAAGGAAGGAAGAAAGACGAGCAGTCATTGTTTGACGGCGAGGCGAAAGCAAAGGATAAAAATAAAACCGGCATTTTCTTTAAGACAGCAGTTGAACTCATAAAGCCTGTGCTAGAAAACAAGGATATAAAATTCACCGGGCAGAATATCAAGTATGATTACATTGTAATGAAAAATTACGGAGTCGGGATTGCAAACATATTTTTCGATACGCTTATCGGTTCATATATTCTTCAGCCTGAAGGAGCGCATGACATGGATTCATTATCGGTTAAGTATCTGAATTACAGTCCGGTCTCAATAAAGGAACTCATCGGCAAAGGCAGGGATCAGATTACAATGGACAAAGTGGATGTGGAAAAGGCAGGCGAATATGCTGCCGAAGACGCAGATGTTTCTCTTCAGCTTTATTACAAAATAAAATATGAACTCGGGAAAATTAACCTTCTTAAACTCTGTACGGATGTTGAATTTCCGCTAATAAAAGTCTTATCAGAAATGGAATTTGAAGGGTTTAAAGTTGACGAGAAAATCCTTGCCGTTATAAACAAAGAAACCGAAAGGCTTATACTTGAATTTGAAGATAAAATTTACAAATCAGCCGGAGAGAAGTTCAATATAAATTCCACACAGCAGCTTTCCGAAATACTTTTTAAAAAACTGAACCTGACTCCTTCGAGAAAAACCAAGACCGGATTTTCGACAGATGTAAAAGTTCTGGAAGAACTGAAGTATCAGCATGAAATAGCATCGCTTCTCGTTGATTACAGAACTCTCACAAAGCTGAAGTCAACATACCTTGACGGTCTTAAGAAAGCTATCAACCCGAAGACTCACAGAGTTCACACTGTATTCAATCAGGTAGCCGCTGCAACGGGAAGAATCTCCAGCAATGATCCTAATCTGCAGAATATTCCGATAAGAACTGAAGTAGGAAGAAGTTTGAGAAAGGCGTTTATTCCTAAAGATAAAAATTATTTAATAATGTCATCGGACTATTCACAGATTGAGCTGAGAATTATGGCTCATTATGCCGATGATGAGAATATGATAAATGCATTTAAAAGGAATCATGACATACATACGGAAACGGCAATGAGAGTTTTCAATCTTCATTCCAAGAATGACGTGACATCCGGCATGAGAAGAAAAGCGAAGGAAGTTAATTTCGGAATAATATACGGCATCGGAGCTTTCGGACTTGCAAGCCGGCTTGAAATAAAAAACACAGAAGCTAAAAACATTATTGAAAGATACTTCTCCGAATATCCGAAAGTAAAGGATTATATGGAGCGCACGAAGAAATTTGCGCATGAAAACGGATACGTGGAAACACTTCTCGGAAGAAGGAGATATCTTTATCAGATTAATAATCAGAATGCAGCTGCAAGAGCAGAGGATGAGAGAGCTGCCATAAACATGCCTATTCAGGGAACTGCTGCAGATATGATAAAAATCGCTATGGTAAATATTTATAATGAATTTGTTAAGAATAAGCTTGAGTCAAAAATGCTTCTGCAGGTACATGATGAACTTGTATTTGAAGTTAAGAAAACCGAACTCGAAAAAGTGAAAAAGATAGTAACCGATAAAATGAAAAATGCAATTAAACTGAAAGTTCCGGTAGAAGTGGAGACAGGCGAAGGCAACAGCTGGTTTGAAGCGCATTAATACGTAGAAAATTAATTACTGAAATAAAAGTTAACGATACACAAATTGCCGCGTACAGTTTCTGAAATAACCGAGATATTTATTTACAGAAAAATTTCAGATGAGACAGAATATCTTCTGCTTAAAAGAAATCATACGGAAAAATATCCGGGTATATGGTCAGTCGCAGGCGGTAAAGTAAATGAGAATGAGAAAGCATTTGAAGCGGCAATCCGTGAAATGAAAGAAGAGACGGGATTAGTTCCGCTGAAGTTATTTGTTACGGAATGTGTAAATACTTTTTATGAGCATCAGACCGATATGGTTCAGATTGTGCCTGTTTTTCTTGCGGAAGCCGGTTCAGGTGAAGTAGTGCTGTCGCAGGAACATTCCGGATACGAATGGATGACGTTCGGCAAAGCATTTGAAACTCTGCACTGGAACAGCTGGAAAGAAAACCTGAATTTTATAAACATGGTTTTAAACGGAGAAGGATCCGGTAAAATGCTGCAGGAAATCAGGCTGTAAGCAGATAAATTTCAGAAGCATAATTTTTATAAATATTATCAGCCAATAAAATTAAACATGATAGTAGTTACCGGCGGAGCGGGATTTATCGGAAGCGCATTGATATGGAAACTGAATCAGCGCGGAGAGGAAGACATTATAATAGTTGATGACTTCGGAGAAGGTCCGGACAGGGAAAGCAGTAAATGGAAAAACATTGTATCGCTGAAATATGCGGATATTTTTGACAAGGAAGATTTCGGACACATGATATCATCCGGATTTCTGAAGAATTTTAAGATAGACACAATATTTCATTTAGGCGCATGCAGTTCGACCACAGAGAAAAACTTCAGCTATCTGTTTAAGAATAATTTTGAATACACAAAATATCTCTGCGAGCAGTCTATAGAAAACGACATAAGATTTATTTATGCATCATCGGCAGCGACATACGGCGACGGCAGCCGGGGCTATTCCGATGACGAAAACATGCTTAACTCTCTGAGACCTCTGAACGGTTACGGATTTTCGAAACACATGTTCGATCTGTGGGCTAAAAGAAGCAGGGTGCTTGACAGGATAGCCGGCCTGAAATATTTCAATGTTTACGGACCGAATGAATATCATAAGGAAGGAATGCGTAGTGTTGTTAATAAATGCTATCATCAGATAAAGGAAACAGGAAAGGCAAAGCTTTTCAGATCATCCAATCATGATTACAAAGACGGAGAGCAGAAAAGGGATTTCATTTATGTTAAAGACGCCGTTGATATGACGCTCTATTTTATGGATAATAAAATTGTAAGCGGAATTTACAACATAGGAACAGGAAGCGCTAACACTTTCAATGACTTTGTAAAACCGATTTTCAAAGCACTGAATGCAAAAGAAGAAATTGAGTATTTTGATATGCCGGATATATTAAGAGAAAAGTATCAGTATTTTACCGAAGCTGACATGAGCAAGCTAAGAAGCACAGGATATACAAAGGATTTAACGCCGATTTCCGGAGCAGTTTCGGATTATGTAAAAAATTATCTTGAAACGGATAATCCGTATTTTAAATGAGTAAAACAAAATCTTAATCATGAAGAATTTAATTTTGACTTTAACTGCTGCGCTCTTTCTGCTGAATTCGCTGAATGCATATTCGCAGGAACTGCCGCATTATATGACTGACTATGAAAAAGAATTAAACAAAACATATCAGCCGCCGTTTATAAATTCAGATGATACTAATCCCCCGCCGACTCCTGTAAGGACAATGGCAGAATGGGAGGAAGTTCAGGGAATCATAGTAGCCTGGACATCTTATACAACTATTATCAGGCAAATTGTTGATTATGCGCAGGATGAAGGGCTTGTATTTATTGTCTGTTCTGATTCAAATTCCGTAAAAAGTTTTCTGACTTCAGGCGGAGTGCCGCTTGTGAATCTGAAATTCATCATAACATCATTTAATTCAGTCTGGTGCAGGGATTACGGACCCTGGGCTGCATATTCCGGAATTTCCGACAGTCTGAAATTAATAGACTGGATATACAACAGACCGAGACCACTTGATGACGCAGTACCCGTCGGTTTTTCAAATTACACGGGAATTCCTTTATATCAGACTACACAGTCGCCGAATGATCTAACTGCTACCGGAGGGAATTTCATGGTTGACGGAAACGGCACGGGATTTTCATCAAAACTGATATTAAATGAAAACTCATCAAAGACAGAAGCACAGATAGACACGATTATGAGCAGATATATGGGAATCAGGAGATACATAAAAATGAACACGCTTCCTTATGATCAGATACATCACATTGACATGCACATAAAGCTCCTTGACGAAGAAACTCTTCTTG
>JAEUSI010000162.1 GCA_016788375.1 Ignavibacteria bacterium
AGCGTTTAGAGCTCGAATCTGCTTTAATGGAATACTCATCTGCTTTATTCGCTTACGGCTCAAAGTCTGAAAATGAAGTGACAAAAGCCATTGCGCATGTTACCAGTTCATCGCTTGACAAGCTCAGGGATTCGGAAATAATCAATAAAGCAAATTCTATACTTAATCAGCTGACCGAAAATGCTTCTGCACTTGAATCCTTTGATGTTAAACAGGCTGATATTGAAAAACTTGGTAATTGTATCAGGAATTATAAAAATTCGGGAATTGATACTTCTGTTTCAAAAACTGAAAGCCTGTTATTAACGAAAACTCTTCAGGAACTGTTTAACAGCGGAATGCATATTCTGGAATTCGAAATTGATAAAATTGTTGATTCGCTGAAATCTAAAGAGAAAAAATTCTATGACAGTTACTACTCTGTTCGCTATATTAAAAATCTCGGTGTCCGGCATAAAAAGCAGGCGGAAAACATTACACCGGTAAACACTCCGGTTTCCTGATCTGGCTTGAAATAGTAAGAGCCGGATATTCTCTGCCCGGCTCTTTTTTTTATTTAAAAATCCTAAATTCCAAATCCCAAATCCTAAATTCCAAATCCTAAATTCCAAATCCTAAATTCCAAATCCTAATTTCCAAATCCCAAATTCCAAATCCTAATTTCCAAATCCTAATTTCCAAATCCTAATTTCCAAATCCCAAATTCCAAATTCCAAATCCTAAATTCCAAATTCCAAATCCTAAATTCCAAATTCCAAACTTAGAATCAAATCTAAAATCCAAAATCTAAAATCCAAAATCTAAAATCCGCTTCACGGGGTCACCACATATATTCCGGCAGCAGCATTATTCTCAACTATACTCATATCTCCCGCATCTACATAATCATCACCGGTAACATCTGTCTTTACATATCCGCTTATTCCTGAAGTTGCATCATTGTCAACACTGCTTAAATCCGATGCGTCAATCGTTCCGTCCTGATTCACATCCCCGCTGTATATCGCAAATCTTATCGGGGATATGTCAACCTGAATTTCATTTCCACCGTATGCCTTGCCTGCAAGTGTTGTATAGTTATATGCTGCAGTTCCGTATGTAAATGTTATTACTGAACTGCTCCAGGTTTCTATAGAGTTTCTGTGCTTTATTTCTATATAATAGTTAACGCCGGGTGATGCGTTTGAAAAAAGAAATGTTCCTGTTCCGGTTGAGTTTAACTTTCTTTTTGATGAATCGGCTTTACTGTAAGGAAATGCTTCATTTCTCAGGTATGTAATTACTGTATCGGATATCTGTAAGTCTGAAGCAGAATTGTAAAATCCTTCTATGTATGCTTTCAGATACAATGAAAGCGGGAATGCCGCCTGCGAATATTTTATTGTCGCGTAATCATAATTTGTCGCGCTGCCTCCGTAACTGAATCCCGCAACGTAAACATTTCCGTATGCGTCAACTTTAACTGACCTGCACTCTTCTGTATTATGTCCTGTGCCGTCATATCTTGCCACCCATTGGGAATCTCCTGACGAATTGTATTTAATAGTAGCATAGTCATCTAATCCCACATTTCCTCTGGAATTTCCGGTAACATAAACATTGCCGTAACCGTCAAGTACAAGTGACCGGGCTATGTCATTTCCGCTTCCCGGACCGTTGTATCTTGAAACCCAAAGCTGTATGCCCGAAGGACTGTATTTTATTGTTGCATATTCGGAATATATAGACACACCCTTGCTCTGACCGGTAATAAAAATATTTCCATCAGCATCAGCGGCAATTGAATTTGCATAATCCGCACCGTTCGGATTTCCGTTGTATCTCATAACCCATTGCTGCAATCCGCCCGGTGAATACTGCACGGTTGCATAGTCTGCATTTGTACCTGCTCCGTCGCTCCTGCCGGTTACTGAAACATTTCCCGAAGGATCCACTGTAACCGAAAATGCAATATCATTGTTGTTCCCCGTTCCGTTATATCTCGATGTCCATTGCTGTACTCCGGATGAATTGTATTTCACTGTTGCATAATCCTGTCCTGATACTGTTCCCCCGCTTTCACCTGTTACATATACATTACCCGAACTGTCTAGTATCAGTGAATATCCTTCATCAGTCCCGTTCCCCGGTCCGTTGTAATATGATACCCAGAGCAGTGAACCGGATGAATTGTATTTTATTGTTGTAAAATCACTTCCTGTTCCGCTTTGAATACTCCCGCCCGTTACATAAACATTTCCTGAAACATCTACTGCCACTTTACGCCCAAAGTCCTGACTTCCTCCTGTACCGTTGTATCTTGCTTCCCAGAGCTGAACTCCCGATGAATTGTATTTAATTGTTGCATAGTCGTAATCTGTTCCTGCTCCGATACTTCCTCCGGTAACATATGAGTTTCCTGAATTATCAACTGCTATCGAATAAGAATAATCAGTTCCGTTTCCGGGACCGTTGTATCTTGCAGCCCATTGCTGTACTCCGGATGAATTGTATTTTACTGTGGCATAATCAAAACTGCCCGTTCCTGTGCCGGTACTGTATCCAGTCGTATATACATTTCCCGAATCATCAACAGCGACATCATAACCGTAATCCTGATTTGTCGCGGTTCCGTTATACCTTGATGCCCATTGCTGTGTTACCTGTGATAACAATTCACCGTAACAAAGTGTCAGAATAATTGCAGGTAATAAGATTGATTTTTTCATATTATTTATTTTTTTAATTGAAAATTTATGTTTTTCTGTCTTTTAAATTTTATTTTAAATTTCAGTTACCAATTGACATTGACACTTGCTTACCGGATTATACCTGAATTTATGCTAAACACCTGGTTGCCATTCCTGTATTTCTCTTAAAGATAAAAATGCTGATCCGGTAATACAAAGAGAGTTTATCGGAATTGTTTCCGGGAGAATCCGTATTATTTCTAATTTAGTTGACTTTTAGAGATTTTTGGTCAATTTTCCTTTTGTGATGTAACCAAAAATCTATCTGACGGCAGCATGTATAAATCTTCATTATTCGAAACTTTAAAATCCTTCAGCAAACAGGAAATAAAAGAATTCGGGCTGTTAATAAATTCCCCTTTTTTTAATACAAATCAGAGTGTTGTAAAATTATTCAGCCGGATTGCCATACTATATCCGGAATTCGACGAGAATAAATCGGATAAAAGATTATTATTCACAAAAGCTTTCGGAACAACTGCTTATGATGACAGTTTTATGAGAATGACTGTCTTCCGGTTATTTGAACTTGCAAAGGAATTTTTGATATACAAAAATCTGCAGCGCAATTCTTTAAATAAAGAAACCCTGCTTCTTGATGAACTTAACTCCAGGGAACTGAATGATTTAATGATGAAATCCATTTCAAAACTCGAAAAGAATATTGAAAAGCAGAAGAATAAAGAAGCCTGGACTTACTTTGCCAGATACAGACTCGAATATTTTAAGAACGAAGTAAAATCAAGAGATACAAAAATGATTACTCATAAGGATACTCTGGGCAAAGATCTTATGCTTGAACAGAAAAACCTGAATACTTTCTATTTTATAAATTCATTAAAATTTTTTCAGTACTTTTTGAATCAGAAAAATTTTGTTGTTAACGCAAAGGGAAATCCGGATTTCATGATGATAATTCTCGATTATCTTAAAGTGAACAGCGGATATTTGTCTGTTCCTGTTCTGAAGGTTTATTTTTATATGACTCTGATGCTTATCACAGGTGATGATAAATATTTTTTCGAACTTAAAAGGATACTTTTTGAAGACAGAAGCGATATCAGTTACTATGAAAAATTCAATCTGATTGCAACATTAAGAAATTATGCGCAGCAGAAGTATAATGACGGTGATGTTAATTTTAAATCATCCGTAATTGATATCCTGAAATTTTCAATCGCAAAAAATCTGCTGACAGCTGCGGAAGGCGGAAAGTATATCAGTGAAATGAGATTTATGAATATAATCTGGGCAGGTATTCAGTCGGAAGATTTAGTGTGGACGGAAGAATTTATCAGAGAGTTTATACATAAAACAGAACCAGATAAAAGGCAGTATATACTTGCTTACGGCATTGCATGCCTGGAATTTGAAAAGGGTAATTATTCTGCAGCTCTTGAAATCCTAAGTAAAAGCGGTTCAATCAAGAATGTCTACTTTAAAGCCGCAATAAAACAGTTAACTCTGATGATTTATTACGAACTGCACTGGCATGTTCAGGCAACTGATCTACTGGATGCTTACAGACACTTTATTAATGCCGATAAGCTGCTACCTGAAATTTATATTACCCGTTGCAATTCATTTATAAATTGTTACAATTCTTTGCTCAGACTAAATGATAATAAAGGGAATTGCAGTTTTGAATTATCTGAACTGATCACAGAACTTAACTCAACTTCACAGAAATGGCTTTTAAAAAAAGCTTTGGAGCTTGAAATGAAAATGTCTGATTCTTAAAACAAAAGCCGGAAGATCTCTCCTCCGGTTATTTTTTCAGTTACGATTTACAAATTACGAATTACGAATTACGAATTACGAATTATGAGTTACGATTTAGAAATTATTATTTATAAGTCAAATCAAAAATCAGATACAAAATCTAAAATCCAAAATCAAAAATCTAAAATCCAAAGCAAAATCTAAAATCCCAAATCTAAAATCTAAAATCCTCATCACGGCGTCACCGTATATATTCCGGCAGCAGCATTATTCTCAACTATACTCAGATCTCCTGCATCCACATAATCATCTCCTGTAACATCAGTAAGAACATATCCGCTCATTCCTTCTGTAGCGTCATTTTCCACGGGACTGAGATCGCCCGCATCCACTATTCCGTCCTGATTTATATCGCCGTTGTATATTGCAAATCTTACGGGAGAAGCATCAGCATTTATCATATTACTTCCGTATGCCTGTGTGACTGCTGTTGTAAAATCGTATGTCATTGCATTCCCGATGAAAGAAGGAGCTGTATTGCTCCATGTTTCAATTGAATTTCTGTGCTTAAGCTGAATGTAGTAACTTACTCCGTTAAGAGCGTTTGAAAATGAATATACTCCCGCTCCTGCTGTGCTTAGAAATGCTTTTGCAGAATCAACTAATGAGTAAGGCAAAAAACTGTTCCTTAAATAGACTGTCACAGTATCCTGAACCGTTGTATTTGTTCCCGCATCATATAATCCCTGCACTAACATTGTCAGATTCAGTATTTTTTCCGGCACGCCGTTCGACGGTCTGAAGTTCCCTAACGGCGAAGGAATGTAATTATTGTAATATTTCCATGGACTGTATTTCTGATACGGATTGTTTACAGGACTGTACTGAACTCTTGCCCTCCATTTATACTCTTTTGATGTGTTTAATCCTGATATGTCGCTGTTAAGCTGCACTCCCGTGACAGAAGTTCCCAGATCAGTGTTGTTTCCCGTACCGGAATAAGAAACGCTGTTAGTTACGATTGTTCCGCTGAACGGCGCTCCGCTGT
>JAEUSI010000163.1 GCA_016788375.1 Ignavibacteria bacterium
GTTTTGGTTGAATATGTTTAAAGTTATAAGAATTAAATTTGAATTTTTTTCGCTACATACAATATTAAGTGGCACATTTTTAAAATGTGCCACACTTATATATTGTTACTTAGTTATTAATAGACAATATTTATTTATTACTAAAGTAAACTAAATCATTTATCTTTGCAATATCTAACAAAAAACCCGGAAGATAATTATCTCCCGGGTTTGAATATTCACTTTAAGAATTATATTTCTAAATCTTTATGTTTTATTCACCTTCCTTTTTAGGTTCTTTTCTGAAAGATTCTCCCGATTCAGGATTAGAAGATCTTTTGTATTCACGGCTTGAATTATCATTCCCGGAATTGCTTTCAAATGTTCTGGGAGGTGTATAAGTACCGTTGTTGTAATTACTGTATGAATTGTAGTTCCTTGATGATTTTTTCTTTTTTGAACTCTTTCTTTTACCAGATTTCTTTTTCCCTGAATATTTTTTCTTCCCTGAATATTTTTTCTTCCCTGAAGATTTCTTCCCTGAAGATTTCTTCCCTGAAGATTTTCTCTTTGATGATTTTTTCTTAGAAGATTTCTTTTTAGAAGTTTTCTTCCCGGATTTTTTCTTGCTTTTTTTTCTTTTTGCAGATAGTTCTGTTACTGATTCATTTCCTGCTTTTAACGATGATATATCACTTATTGTACCGCCAAAAGTAAAAACAAATAAAAAGGACATTATCAACAATGTTCTTTTTGTCATGCTTTTCTCCTTAGTTTATTTTTAGAATAAAGCAAATTAGAATAAATAACTTTAAAATTCAATCCTTTTTTTACTTTTTTTATTGCAATCCATTTAATAATTTACATTAAATATTTTTATGAAAAGTAATATAAACAAAACAGTTGTAATTGCCATGAGCGGAGGTGTTGATTCTTCTGTTGCTGCTGCTCTTTTAAAGGAAAGAGGTTTTAATTTAATCGGAATTACTATGAAAACCTGGGGATATGATGACTTTCCCGAAAAAGATTCCGGGTGTTGTTCGCTTGAGACAATTTACAATGCAAAAAATGTAGCGCATAACCTTGGTTTTCCTCACTACACACTCGATTTTACGGAGAAATTCAACGAAATAGTTATAAATAATTTTCTGTCAGAATATTTGAATGGAAAAACTCCGAATCCGTGTGTTCTATGTAACAAATCAATAAAATGGGGTGCTTTGCTGGAAAAAGCTGAATCACTCGGAGCTGATTATATTGCAACAGGTCATTATGCAAAAATTAATTTTAATAAGTCTACGGGAAGATACAGCATTGGAGTTGCCGATGATCTTACTAAAGATCAATCTTATGCTTTATGGAGAATTTCTCAGTATGCACTCAGTAAAACTATTTTCCCGCTTGGAAATTTCAGTAAAACAGAAATCAGAAAAATTGCGAAAAATTTAGATCTTAAATCTGCTGAAACACCGGATTCCCAGGAAATTTGTTTTGTTCCTAATGATAATTACAGGGAACTGATTGAAATCAGAATGCCTGGTATAAATGAAAAACTTTCTTCAGGTGATGTTATTTATAAAAATAAAAAAATCGGGACACATAAAGGTTATCCCTATTATACAATCGGGCAGAGGAAAGGTTTGAATATTTCAGTGGGAAAAAAGATTTATGTGACGGAAATTGATGCTGTCAATAACAGGATAATTGTTGATGATGAATCAAAGCTTTTAAAGAAATGCTTTACTACGAATGAAATTAATCTTATGAGATCCGAAAAGCTTGAAGATAGAATGAATGCATTTGTCAAAATAAGATACAATGATGCGGGAAATTCAGCTGTAATATGCCAAACCGGAAAAGATGAAATATCGGTCGAATTTGATACACCTCAAAAAGCTATAACTCCCGGTCAGTCTGCAGTCTTTTATGCTGATAATGAGATTATTGGCGGCGGAATAATAGAAAAAGTTAAGTGTTAATACCTTAATCACTTTAATTAAATGTTTTTTAATAATATCAGTCAATGAAATTATTCAGATTGAAAGAAAAAAAAACACCAGAAGAATTAAAAACAATCATTTTTCCGGAATCAGAAGAAATAAGAGTTTTAAATGCAGTAGATTTTATTTTAAAGAAAAAAATTGCTAGGGTAATATTAATTCAGAAAAAGAACAGACCTGAAATTAAAATCAAACCCAACACTAACCTGATTATTATAGACGAAGATTTTTCGGTTCAGTTTTTGGAAAATTATCATAAAATAAGGCTAAAGAAAAACCCTGCTTATAAAATTTCTCAATCAAAGTCTGATATAAGAAATTCCATTACATTTGCTTGTCTTCTGCTTAAATAAAATTTTGCTGACTGTATAATTGCAGGAAGTGTCTACTCTACTTCCGAAGTATTGCGCAATGCTATATCAATTGTCGGACTTGAAAAAAACAATAAGACAGTTTCATCATTTTTTCTGCTTCATTTTTCCGGGAAATCAGAATTCAGAAAAAAGGTTCTTGCATTTGCGGATTGCGGTGTAATTCCGGTACCTGATTATAAACAGCTTTCCGATATTGCACTTCAGACAGCCGGAAATTTTTTAAAACTTACAGGAATAACTCCGAGAGTTGCATTTCTCTCTTTTTCTACAAAAGGAAGTGCTGCTGATTCTTCTCTTGAGAAAATTATCAAAGCATATAATTTAACCAGGAAAAGGAATCCTGATCTGATTTGCGATGGTGAACTTCAGTTTGACACGGCATTTGTTCCGGAAGTATCAAAAAGGAAAAACCCTGACGGAACTATAAAAGGAAATGCAAATGTATTTATTTTCCCAGATTTAAATTCCGGGAATATTGCTTATAAAATTGCTGAAAGATTAGGAGGGGCTTCAGCCACAGGTCCGGTTGTTCAGGGATTGTCCAGACCGGTAATGGATCTTTCAAGGGGATGCAGTTCGAATGATATTATTAACATGACATTAGTTGTAAACGGAATGATCTCGAAAGTTTAATACCAGAAGCAATTAGGATTAAAACTGAAGAATATGAATGGTTCTTGATATATATAAAATATCTGCTGAAAAATCATTTCTGGTTATTCATTACAGATTTTCTAACATTAAAATTTAGCAAAATGAAAAAAACATTTCATGAATACTGCGATGATTTAAAAATTAATATCAGAGAATGCTCAGTAAACGATGTCAGTAATATGTTAAAAGAGAACGAAGACTTTTATCTTGTGGATATAAGAGAAGATAACGAATTCAATTCCGGAAGAATCAAAGGTTCGATTCATATTGGAAAAGGAATAATAGAAAGAGATATTCATCTTTATATTCCGGATCATGATAAAAAAATAGTTTTGTATTGCGGTGGAGGATTCAGAACAATAATAGCTGCAGATTCTCTTAAGAAAATGGGATACTCGAATGTATTTTCAATGGAAGGTGGTTGGAAAAAATGGCTGAAGGAGAACGGTGAAACGGAATGTTAATTAAATTGAATTCTTAATTCAGAGCTTTTTGTCTGTCCTGTTTAGAAAATCTCTGATTAACTTGTCATTGGTTTCTGTCAGTTCTTTGGGAGTACCCTCAAAATAAATTTTACCTTCATGCATCATTGCCACTTTGTCGGCTACATCATAAACACTGAAAATATCATGAGTAACGACAACTGAAGTAACTTTCAACTTTTCAGAAAGGTCTTTAATTAATTCATCAATCTGATCACTCATAACCGGGTCTAACCCGGTAGTAGGTTCGTCATAAAGAATATATTCCGGATTTGTAGCTAAAGATCTGGCAAGTGAAACTCTTTTCTTCATTCCTCCTGAAAGATCAGAAGGTTTCATTTTCTGAATATTCGGTAATCCGACCATTTCAAGTTTTTCCGAGACTATTTTAGCAATTTCATCTTTGGGCAATTCAGTATTTTCCTTTAGTCCAAGACCTATATTTTCTTCTACATTCATAGAGTCGAAAAGCGCTGCACCCTGAAAAAGGAATCCGAATTGTTTTCTGATATTGTAAATTTGTTTTTCGCTCATTTTAGTAATGTCAGCATCACCGATAAAAACACTACCTTCATCTGGTTTCAGAAGCCCGATAATATGTTTAAGCAAAACTGATTTACCGCAGCCGCTTCTGCCTATTATTACAAGTGTCACGCCTTTTTCTATTTTAAGATTTACACCTTTTAATATTTCGTTGTCCCCGAATTTCTTTTTTAAGTTTACAATATTGATCATTAACTAATCCGATAGATTATTTTATGTAAATTAATCTTAATTACAATAAAAGTAACTGTAATAAAATGTAAATTAACTCATTAAAAAAATTATTCGAAAAAATTTATAAGTTGAATATGTTAAACTCTTTTATAATTTTATAAAAAATTTAATACTTTACATTGGGGGTAAAGACATGAAAAAATTAATATTATTTTTTCTAATTGCTTGTTCTTTAATTTTCTTTAAAGCCGGAAAGGCGATTTCGCAAACAGGCTATAATGCCGTGCTGGAATACTGTACCGGAACCTGGTGTCAGTGGTGTCCATGCGGACATACTGCAGTACATGACATTTTATTAAACTATCCGAATACAGTTGTGCTTGCTTATCACGGCGCAAACGATGATCCCTGGAGGACTTATTCTGCCGGAATCAGAGGTATATTCGGTTTTTCTTCATATCCGACAGGAGTGGTTGGAAGAAAAACAGGCATTATCAGTAACAATGCTTGGAATAATGAAGTCGTGCTTCAGTCATTGCTTATTCAGCCGGGAGTTACAATAAATATTTCAAGCAAAAATTATGATGAAGTTTCAAGAACTCTTACCGCTACTGTCCAGATAACAGCTAATACGGATCTTACCGGAGATTATTATGTTAACTATGTGCTTACCGAAAATAACATAGTATATCCGCAGACCGGTAACAGCTCATGTACAGGAGGAAGTAATTATATTCATTATAATATTGTAAAAAGCATGATTAACGGAGATCTTGGAGAGATAGTAAATTCAGGTAACTGGACAACAGGACAAATGATTACAAAGAGTATAAATTATACTGTGCCAAACTCTCCTCAGGTAGTAAATCCTGAAAATTGTGAATTGAATATTTTTGTTTATAAAAGCGGTACTAACATTTCATCAAACAGCAATATTCAGCAAGGACTTAAAATTTCGTTGACGGGGACAACAGGCATTTCTAATACAAATACTGAGGTTTCAGATTACAGTCTGTCCCAGAATTATCCGAATCCGTTTAATCCTGTTACAACTTTCAGTTTTACATTACCTAAAGACGGGATTGTAAGTCTTAAAATTTATGATATTCTGGGGAATGAAGTGGAAACTTATATTGACGGTTTTGTAAGAAAGGGAAGTTACAGTGCAGAATTTGACGGTTCCGGATTTTCCAGCGGAATATATTTTTATAAATTAACCTCAGGCGATTTTAGTCAGACAAAAAAAATGGTCCTGTCCAAATAAATTTTTTCTAAAC
>JAEUSI010000164.1 GCA_016788375.1 Ignavibacteria bacterium
GGTTGAACTTGACATCTGTATTTTATTTGAGGTATTCATGCTTATCCCAGTTAGCTGAATTTTTCAATTGCAGTGCCTTCTTCTTTATAAATTTCAAACAAAATCGGAAAACCAAGCATATCAAAAATATTGTAAATCTTGTCGCTCATGGCGCACAGTTTAATGTCTCCGGAATTATTTCTTGCAGTTTCAATAAATGCCATAAAGACACCGAGACCTGCACTGCTTATGTAAGACAGCTTCTCGAAATTTACGATGATTTTGAATTTACCGGCATTGATAAGATTTTCGAAATAATTTTCAAGTTCCACTGAAGTATGCGCATCAAGGAAACCGTTCAGATTTAAAATTTCAATATTATCCTGCTGTTTTGCAGTGATTGAAAATTCTTCCATTATGAATTGTTTAAATTTTTAGCCAAAATCATAAAAATTAATTTCAAAATAAATGGTAATATTTAAAAATTTACCTGTATACAAATTTGCCGGTTAGAAGATATGATGCTGCAATTGTAATTCCATAGATTATAATTCGTAATTATTTTATATTTGTTACGCTAAATGGAAAAATTTGTCTCATTAGTCAGAAAAAACACTAGGACTGTGATAGGTATGCTGTCAGGAACTTCAGTAGACGCGGTAGATGTGGTTTTGGTAAGGATCAGAGGAAAAGGAAAACTTTCAAAAATCAGTGTTATAGATTTCGATACTTACCCGGTAAAAAGCAAAATAAAGGAGCACATTCTCAGGTTCTCTTCTGACAGACCGGTAAAAACATCAGACATATGCAGATTGAATTTCATTACCGGAAATTTATTTGCGGAAGCAGTCTTAAAGTTTTTGAAGAAAAATCATCTCACCTCTGATAATGTAGATTTAATCGGATCTCACGGTCAGACAATTTATCATTATCCAGTAAACAAAAAGCAGTTTGGTTACAGCGCAAAATCCACATTACAGACAGGTGAGCCTGCAGTAATTGCTGTTAAAACCGGAATTCCGGTTGCGGCGGATTTCAGGGTAGCAGATGTCGCTTCCGGAGGCGACGGAGCTCCGCTGGTTCCGTATCTTGATTATATGCTTTTCAGCGACAGTAAGAAGAGCCGTTCGTTTATAAACATCGGCGGAATATCAAATGCAACTTATCTGAAGAAGAACTGCACACAGAATGAAGTTATTGCATTTGATACCGGACCGGGGAATATGATGATTGACGGAATAATGAAGAAGCTTTACGGGAAAAAATTTGATAAAGACGGAATTCATGCGTCAAAAGGAAAACTGAATAAAAGTTTGTTTGCATTTATGAAGAGGAAAGACAGATATTTCGGAAAGAATTATCCGAAATCAACCGGCAGGGAATATTACGGAGATGATTTTCAGAATGCAGTCATAAAATACGCAGATTACATAAACAGAAATGATATAATTCATACAGTTACAAAATTCACGGCATTTACAATATACCATAATCTGAAAAAATTACCGGCTGATGAAATTGTAATAAGCGGCGGCGGCGCATCAAACAAGTCACTGATGAAATTTCTAAGAGAGTATTTTAAGGATACAAAAATAAGCGGGTTCAGTCATAAGGGAATAACTGCTGATAACAAGGAAGCTGTGCTGTTTGCCGTGCTGGCAAACGAGCTTGTAAACGGAAATAAAACAAACATGAAATCAGTATCCGGCTCTAAAGAAAATGTTTTTCTCGGAAAAATCTGTTTTGCATAAAGTATGATAAATAAAGTTGCAATAGTTACCGGAGGAACCGGAGCATTGGGAAGGACCATTGCGGAAAACCTCTCTGAAAAAGGGATAAAAGTATATATCCCGGCATTAAGCCTTGAAGAATTCAATTCTGTGTTTGATCATTCCGGAAAAGAAGAAAGCAGTGATTTTAAATTAAGAAAAATATTTTCATTTGTATGCAATGCTTCCGATGAAAATTCAGTCCGGGAATTTATTGAAAATGTCATTGTGCTGGAAAAAGGGAAAATAGATTATCTGATCAATACGGTCGGAGGAATCAGTCCGCCGGAAAACATAATTGACATGAAGACAGAGAGCCTGAATAAAATGACCGACCTTAATTTCAAATCCGCATTTTACTTTTCAAGAGGAGTATTAAAAACAATGAAGGAAAATTCATACGGAAGAATAGTTTCAATCGGAGCAATAGCAGGTCTTGAAACAAGCCCCGGAAGATTTTCCTATTCTTTTTCCAAAGCGGGAGTGATAAATCTTATGAATACGATCAGCGAGGAAATGAAGGAGTTTAATATCAGATGTAATACGGTAATACCCGGAATTATTGACACACCGGCGAACCGGGAATGGGGGAGCGAAGAAGATATTAAGAAGTGGGTCAAGCCGGAGAATATTGCAAAGATTATATACGGACTTCTGTCGGACGAATATTCACAGGTAAGAAGCAGCCTGATAAAAGTTTACGGAGCTTTGTAATCAGATAAAAATTAAAAAATAATAAAATAACAGATATGAAAATTGTTGTTACCGGCGGAGCGGGATTTCTCGGCTATCATATTGCGCAGAAGATTAACCGGATAACCGGATTCAGCGACTGTGTATTCTTTGACATAGCGCCGTTTGTAAAAGAGGATTACAATCCGGAAATAAAATGCATATACGGAGATGTAAGGGATAAAAAGCAGATGGATGAAATGATGAAGGATACTGATGTCGTGATACACTGCGCGGCGGCTTTGCCTTTGTGGAAAAAGAAGGACATATATGAAACGAACATAGACGGAATGAGAAATGTGCTTGAAAGTTCTGTGAAGAATAAAGTCAACAGGGTAGTTCATATATCCTCAACTGCAGTTTACGGAGTTCCGGATGTGCATCCATTGTATGAGACGCATCCGAGGCACGGAGTAGGACCGTACGGCGAAAGCAAAGTAAAAGCGGAGGAAGTCTGCGAGGAATACAGGGCGAAGGGACTGCCGGTCTGCATTTTAAGACCAAAAAGCTTCATTGGCACAGCCCGGCTCGGAGTATTCCAGATTTTATATGACTGGGTTGAATCGGGAGTAAAGATTCCGATAATCGGAAACGGGAAGAACAGATATCAGCTTTTTGAAGTGGAAGATCTTGTTGATGCCATACTTCTGGCTTCAACACTGCCGCTTGAGAATGTCAACGATACATTTAATGTAGGAGCGAAAGAATTCAGAACAGTCAACGAAGATGTTGGAGCAATGTGCGAATATGCCGGAACGGGAGCAAGGGTAATGTCAACTCCTGCGTCACTGATAAAACCGCTTCTCAGATTTTTTGAAATACTGAATATATCGCCTTTGTATAAATGGATTTACGGAACAGCCGATACAGATTCATTTGTATCGATTGAAAAAGCGGAAAAAAAGCTAGGCTGGATACCGAAGTATTCAAATTCCGAAGCGCTGATCAGATCATATAAATGGTATCTTGAAAACAAGCATACAATTCAGCAGGGTACCGGAGTAACTCACAGAATTGCCTGGAAGCAGGGGATTCTTGCATTCTTTAAGAAGTTTTTATAATACTTAATAATATACAGATAAATAATCATGAGAAAATTCATATTGGACATAAATCCGGCAACGGGTGAATTAATTGAAAAGATTAAATGCTCATCGCCCGGGGAAGTTGCTTCAGGAGTAAAGCTCGCGAGAAAAGCCTTTAAGATATGGAGCAAGACACCGTTAAAGAAGAGAATATCACTTTTTAAGAATATTGCGCGTGATCTTGTAAAGGAAAAAAAGCAGATCGGCAAACTTATTACCATGGAAATGGGAAAATTGTATAAATCCGCACAGGGGGAATGTGAAGGTACTGCTTATGCGATTGAAGAAAACATCAAACTTGCAGAGCTTGCTGCAAAGACGGAAGTTTTTAAGGAAGGAAAATACACGACAGAGCTTCACCGCGTACCGCTCGGAGTCGTGGCTGCAATAACGCCCTGGAATTTCCCGGTCGGAATGCCTGAATCTCTGCTTACGCCGGCAATACTGATGGGAAATACAGTGGTTTTCAAGCCTTCCGAAAACACGCCGATGACTGGAAAAGCTCTTTACGAGATTTACAACAGGTATCTTCCGAAAGGAGTAATTAATCTGCTTCAGGGAGCAGAAGAAGTCGGGGAGATTATACTGAATTCGGATATAGACATGGTAGCATTTGTAGGATCGCAGCCTGTAGGAAAGAAAATAATGGAAGCATGTTCAAAGAGATTAAACAGACTTGTGCTTGAGCTTGGCGGCAAAGATCCTATGATAGTATTAAAAGATGCGGACCTTGATAAAGCTGTTCCGTATGCAGTTCACGGATCACTGAGAAATTCAGGTCAGGTATGTGTTTCAGTTGAAAGAATATATGTGGAGGATAAAATCGCGGGCGAATTTGAAAAACGCGTTCTTGAAGAAATTAAAAAATACAGGGTAGGAAGCGGATTTGAAGATGTGGATATGGGTCCGATGGTAAACGAATCACAGAGGACACATGTATTAAATCAGATAGATGAAGCACGAAAGAAAGGAGCAAAGCTGTTGTTCGGCGGAGACAAGATAGACAGGGAAGGATATTTTATGCAGCCGACGCTTCTGACAAATCTGAGCGAGAAGCATGATATAATGGTTACGGAAACATTCGGACCTGTTGTTTGTATTCAGCGGGTAAAGAATGCCGATGAAGCGGTTGAAAAGGCAAACAACTCGACATTCGGACTCGGAGCTACTGTCTGGACAAAGAATATGCATAAAGGAAAACAGATTGCCGAAAGAGTTGAATCGGGAATGATAGGCGTAAATCAGGGAATCGGTGGAGTATCCGGGACTCCATGGGTTGGAATTAAACAGAGCGGATTCGGTTATCTTGGATCAGTTGACGGAATGAGACAGTTTACTGTTCCGAAAAAAATTACATACAAGCATAAATAGCAGCAAAATAAAAAACATTCAGCAGCTGATATTGATTTACTTAAGAGGAAGATATTAATTCAAAACAAGTATATTCATTTCCCGGAAATATTACGTTGACAGCCGGTTATTTAACTTCGAACGGAATATTAACTTTCAGGTTGAAACTCCTTCCAGCGTTCATTGCATAATACCTGTATCTGCTTAAATGATCCGTATATTTTATGTTAAAAAGATTTGTAACTTCGAAATCAAAAGAGGCGACAGAATTTTTTAACATATAATCAAAGCCAAAGCCTGTGTTAAAGATATTATATGCGGGAGTGGAAGCTTCAAGTTCTCCTGTCTGATAAGCTTTAGAGACAAATTTCAATCCGAATAAAAAATAAGGATTAAAAAATCCTCCAAAGTTATCTTTCTGAAATTTAATTTCCGCAATATTTTTTGCAGGCGGAGTAAGAGGAAGAGGACTGTCTGAAGAGAAATTTTTTGTATAGACATAATCTCCTTTAAGAGTTAAAATCAGCCAGTTTACAGGCTGA
>JAEUSI010000165.1 GCA_016788375.1 Ignavibacteria bacterium
GCTCTCCCATTCCGGGCCATGCGCTCCCTAATGCGACGATTGAAGTGTCAATGTAACTCGGAGCTGTTCCGGAATCGATGTCTAATGTTTTAAGCAAAATGTAGTTCGTCGGTACAGCAGACATATATGGTTGAGTTGCTCTCCAGATTTTATATCTTTTTTTTGTTATTGTATCCGATAGGAGCATATCCGGTTCCTGATTATGATTCCATGTTATGATTGGCCGCATATAGTTTTCGCTTTCAGGATAATAGTCAACTTTTATTCCCATCGGGCGGGATGGCGGAGTTAAGTGTAAAACCGAATCAAGAGATAATTGTTCTCCAACTGCTCCTTTATATATTTTAATGATTGCTTCTTTTGTTGATGAATTAAATGACTGGTACCAGATAAATATTCCTGAGTTTACATTTGCCCACGTATTTGTATTTGGAGAAGAATAAGGCGAAAAAACTTCATTGTAACCTACATTCTATCCATCATATCTGTCTCCAAATAACGCCAAAGAATACCATGAATTATTATCATTCGAAAAAATTCTATCAGTTCCATTATTTAAAGGATTGAATGAATGACTCTTACCTTTTGAATATCATATTCCCATTGTATCTAAAACTCCGTTAACTAACCCTATAACTTGCGCACTCATCCCGTCTTTACTTATATTATCAAATTCATTAGGATCATCCTGATCATACCCGACATTAGTTTTTTTGAAAGTAGGATGAGTTATATTTTGACCCCATATTGGATTTGAAGTTCCATCCTGAACCCAATTCCAAAGACCGTCAGCACATTCTAAGTCAATATCCTTATCATCACCTGAAGGTTCATTAAAGCCATCATTAACATGATAGAGGTAAAGACCTTTGCCATATTCAGGATTTATGGTTCTTAAATATTTTTCCGGAACTGTATCACCTCCCATTCTTCTGTCCCAGTCAGAAACTTTTCTTCTGTTTGCAATAAGAAAAAATTCTGATCCATCCTGACCGATTGGAACCTGTAAAATTTCTCCTTCAGTTCCTGCTGTTCCTCCTCTTGAAGAATAATCATACAAAGCATAAGTAGGATCTGAATAATCAACAATTTCCTGCTCAATATATCCCATTTTAATCATTTCCCAGGGACTCAAACTGAATTCTCCGCCTGCCCCTGCAACCATTTTTGAATAAACATGATGACCATATCCCCACATATAATGACCCATTTCATGAGTTGTAACTGCTAAGAAAAACTCTCTGTCCGTAATACCGCTTTTTGGGCAAACAACTCCGCCCGATCCGTCACCACCTAGATTTCCATTTATTTTTATAGTAGTGCTGCCGCTTTGATAGACTGTAAATTCATTGGCACCATTTGCTCCTTCGCAACCGCCTAAGGGAATATATCCTGCTGCTGATCCTCCTAATATTTGATTCGGGTCGTGTCTGTGAACCTTCATTAGCATATCTACTCGTCCGTCTGCTGCAAAAGTAAAATCTCCAAATGCATCATTGTAATCCCATTGATCAAAAAATGGCCAGTTTAAATTAACTCCGGAACCGTTTAATTCATCATAAGTATCTCTGTTAATTTTACTGACTCTATCACCTCCTGTGTAATCTAAATACCATTGATAATTGTGCGGAAGTATCACGGAAACTGCTCTTCCAATAACATGAAATTTTCCTCTTGAAGATTCATGCCAGAAATCGCTGAAATCATAACCGTTATAAGAATCCCACCAATTAGTTGAGCTATTTCTGTCTGTTCTGATTGTCTGACCGGCAAAATTCGGTGCAAAACCCGGTCTCCAGTAATTAATATCCGTATTAGTTGTATCGCCCGGCTCATTTTGAAATTGAACAAAAACAATAAGAACCGGAAAACGATCTTCACCTGATGGGGCACCGCCTATGTCTGTTCTGTGCGGTTTATACTTACCGCCTGTAAAGGTTGGACCTGTAAAGGTTTCTCCTGATATAATTTCTGTTCCGCAGGTATAATCATATGGCTGTGAATATATGTTAGGGTTAAATAGAATAAAAATTAGATAAAGAATTATTATATTTTTCATTTCTCTTATATTTAATGTTTATAAAAGTGATTTTTGAAAAAATAAAAAGGGCAGAGCAATTCTTTATAAAAGAATTACTTTTAATTCATGAATGTTGTCGCGATTTAATTAAAAGTGAACTGCGCCCTTATTTTAAATACATGGAGGAGTATTCAATTCCAATATCCTTCTGATTATTTTATTAAAAGCATTTTCATTGTTTTGCTAAAACTTTCCAAACTTAGTTTATAAAAATAAACTCCCGAATTCATTTCTGACATATCATAACTTACTTCATAAGAACCCGTTTGGAGTTTTTTGTCAATAAGAGTTGAAACATTTCTACCAAGCATATCAAAGATTTCGAGTTTTACATTTCCCTTAAAATTTATATCAAACTTAATCTTCGTCTCGGGATTGAATGGATTGGGAAAGTTTTGGTACAAAATAAAATCTTTGGGGATTTCTGAACTTAACTGTTCTAAACTAACTAATCCACCTGTCTCTGTAAAAAGTATTTTACCGCTTCCCACAGCCCATACAATGGAATCACTGTAAGCGTATATACTTATAAAAAACCCTTGTCCGAATTGTGAGACTTGCTGATGAGACCAGTTATGTCCTCCATCAGTCGTTTTAAATAATGTTCCGGTTGTACCTCCGCTGTATCCTGTATTTTCATCGGCGAATTCGATGCAATAAGCTTGTTCTCCACCAAAAGGAACCGTTCCTACGCTGTCCCAGGATGAACCAAAATCAGTTGTTTTAAATACAATTTCACCACCCATATATCCTACAGAATCATTGATAAATGACATTCTAATAAAGTTATATTGAGATCCCTGTGTTATAACATGAATCTGAGTCCAGTTATCACCACCATTTGTCGTTTTAAAAAAAGCGCTTGCCAATCCGCTTGCCAAACCTTCCATTTTATTTTTAAAGTAAACATCCTGCACAACACCCTCAACCCTCATTGAATCTATAAAACTTTTTCCGCCGTTTGTAGTTTTCATAACCATCACATTTCCTCCCATCCATCCTGTGTTTTCATTAATGAAATAGAGACCTTCTAAAACCGGCAATCCCTGACCCGGTCCTCCGCTAAATATTGACATCCAATTTTCACCTCCATTAGTAGTTTTCAGAAAATTCCACCACCCTGCGGCATATACCACACTGTCATTTACAGGATGAATTTGCTGTATAAGAAATGTGGAAGGATTTGGTTGATTGATCCAATTTTTTCCTCCGTTAGTTGTCTTATAAATAAAATTATCACCGCATGCCCAACCGGTATTTCTGTTTATGAATTCTATATCTCGAATGGCGTGTGCAGGAGATAATTGTTTGATCCACTGCGCTTCAACAAATTGAATTGAAGTTTGAATTATAATAAATATAAATATTATTTTTTTCATGCTACTGATTCTATGTTAGAGAAATGCCAATTAAAACTTATTTAAGCTCTCCTTTTGGAGTGAGAAAATTTTTTCTTCTTTAACTTATACAAAAATACTTACATATACCTGATGCTTCAAGGCATAATGGCTTGCTTCGCTGTTCACGCTGCCTGCACTGTGAGAGTCTCACGCCCGAACGATTCCTGAATCAGGTTTGAATTTGATACAGTATCTTTATTCTCTGCTAATAAATCATGCATGTAAATGGCTGAATCGTCAATTGGCCATTCTCCAGACTCAGCAGATTCATTTGCGAATTGAACAAAGACAAGTAAAACATTTAATCTTGAATTGGACGGTGCAGTAACCCCTCCACTTAAATCAGTTCTTTCCGGTTTAAGCAATCCTCCCAAATCACGTAAGGAAGTTTCTTCAACTGTAATGTCAGGACAATCGGTGAGTGGATTGAATGTAAATTGAGAGTTGCAAATGTTACTGATTAAGTAAAAAATTGAAGTTACAAATACTCTAATTGAATTTTTCATTTTTGTTAACTCCTACTTTATAACTAATTAAATTTATTTCAATAAAATCATCTTTTTTAATTCTATGGATTTTCCGTCTGTCATTTTGTAAAAATAAACTCCGCCTGAATAATTTGTACCATTGAAATCTAACTCATAACTTCCTGCATTTAATCTTTCATTCAGCAAAACTATTATTTCTTCTCCGAGAATATTATATACACTTAATTTCACATTACCGGACACTGGCAAATCGAATTTTATTTTAGTTTCAGGATTAAAAGGATTCGGATAGTTTTGATGTAGTTTATATTGATTAATTATACCGGGGTTTTCATTTTTTATGAAAGTTAATCCTCCGGTAGTAGTATAAAATATTTTGGTATTACCGCCTACAACCCATCCTACCAAATCACTCAGAAAATACATTGCTCCTATATATCGAATGTCGCCGTTTGTATTTTCTCTCCTCCAGGTAGCACCTGCATCTGTTGATTTATAAAGTTCTCCAAATGTTCCACCAACCCATCCCGTATTCAAACTGGAAAACCTGCAAACATATGGCTGATTAGCTCCAGCAATATATCCAATACTGTCCCATGTGTCTCCGAAATTTGTGCTTTTAAATACCCTCCTTCCGTCTTCACCTACAAATACATATTGATTATTTATTACCGAAAGTTTTCTGAAATCTCCGATTCCATTCCAATAGGGAATAGTCTTCCTTGACCAATTCAATCCGCCGTTTGTTGTTTTATACATTCCTCCACCCTCTCCACTAAGTAAACCAGTAACAGCATTTATAAAATACATGTCTTTTGTATACCCTGCTGAAGAAATTGAACTGGACTCAAAATTTACTCCTCCGTTTGTGGTTTTTAATACAACCCCCAAGGAACCGCAAATCCATCCAGTGTCTTTGTTTAGAAAAAATGTTCCTTCATAGCTTGTTCCTTGTCCGAAAGGTCCGTTTCTAAGCGTATCCCAGCTTGTTCCGCCGTTTGTAGTTTTTAAAATTGTTTCAAAAAATCCAGCGCAGTAAACTATCATTGAATCTACCGGCGAAATGCTGTAAAGCTCTTTGTTGGTTGCTAAATGAGGCTGGGCTAACCATTCAGTTCCTGCATTAGTTGTTTTCAGAATGATACCGCTACCGCAAGCCCAGCCTGTAGTTTCATTAATGAACTTTACATCGTGAAGTCCGACACTTGTTGTATTCTGATATTGTTTGATCCACTGAGCTTCAACAAATCGAATTGAAGTTTGAATTATAATAAATATAAATATTATTTTTTTCATGCTACTGATTCTAAGTTAGAGAAATGCCAATTAAAACTTATTTAAGCTCTTCTATTTGGGGTGAGATAATTTTTTCTTCTTTAACTTATACAAAAATACTTACATATGCCTGATGCTTCAAGGCATAATGGCTTGCTTCGCTGTTCACGCTGCCTGCACTGTGAGAGTCTCACGCCCGAACGATT
>JAEUSI010000166.1 GCA_016788375.1 Ignavibacteria bacterium
ATGTTCCTCACTACACTCCTGATCCGGGACCTTATACATACGAGACCATTATCTACAGCGACGGAAGGATTTATTATCAGTATCTGAACATGGGAACTCCTTTGAATTCTGCCACTATCGGAACTGAAAACGCCGGTGGCACAATTGCGCTTCAGGTTGTTAACAATGCAAATTACATGCATAATAATCTTGCAATTAAAATCGAAAAAGGACTCGGCTGGGTTGACGAAAATCCGACAAGCGGAACTATTGTACCTGCAGGAAATCAGAATGTGATTGTCACATTCAACAGTACCGGACTTACTCCGAATTCTTCCTATGCAGGAAATCTTAACATAGGCAGCAATGATCCTCTCAGACCGGTAAAAACAATCAGAGTAAGGCTTAATGTCGGTCCGACGGATGTTCAGAATAATACGCTCGGAATTCCTTCTGCTTTCAGCTTAAGTCAGAATTATCCGAATCCGTTTAATCCGTCGACGAAAATCAGCTATGCAATTCCGACAGAAGGTCTTGTTAGACTTAGTATTTACAATATCCTCGGCAGGCAGGTCGCAACTCTTGTTAATGATTTCAGAAGAGCCGGATATTATGATGCCGATTTTAATGCATCAGATCTTGCAAGCGGATTGTATTTCTATAAATTAGAATCCGGAAGTTTTACGGAAACAAAGAGAATGCTTCTTATCAAATAATTTATGCTGCAACTCTTATTTAAATAATACACTGCGGGGGATTTTTTAACATCCCCCGTTTTTTTAAACAATAAATTAAATCATCAAAGAATGAAAAGAATATTTCTGTTAATGACAGTTGTACTCGTAAGTTATTTTTTATTTACGGGACAAAGGAATACAGATAACAGCAAGCAAACTGCTGACGCGCCTCCGATCTGGAATATTCATAAGCTTATGAAATGGTATACAGACAGAGGCATTGCACCGCCTCAGTATGTAAACGCAGAATTTAAATCAACAGTGAACAGTAACAATCAGACAGATGCAACCGACAATCCTGATGTAAGAGTGTTTCCTTCTTCCACACCGCAGTCGGAAAATTCGATAGCAATAAGCGAATTTAATCCGCAGAATTTATTTATATCAACAAATATGTTTTCTACTCAGTCATACTTCTTCTCTTCAAACGGAGGAGCAAACTGGTTCGGCTCAGAGAGCAATCCGGGAGGATATTCAAACTACGGAGATCCCGTTGCGCTTTTTGACAGAGCCGGAAATGCTTACTGGGTTACATTAACTGTTCCCGGAGGTGTCGGAATTACAAAAACAACAAACCTCGGAACTACCTGGGGACCGCTGTGGTATGCAGATCCTGTTTCCAATCAGAACGATGACAAGGAACATGCAATGACTGATCAGTCCGGTGTTTATCCGAATAATATTTATGTGGCTCTGACTGATTTCGGTCTGTCCGGTCCGCCCGTGAGTTTTGCAAGATCAACCAACGGCGGAGCAAACTGGTCGGCGAGAACAAACCTTCCCATCGGCAGCGCAAGAGGTCAGGGATGCAATATTCAGACAGGACCTAACGGCGAAGTTTATGTAACATGGGCTCATTACCCGAATACGACTGCGGAAACCGGGATCGGCTTCGCAAGATCAACAGACGGAGGCGCTACTTTCAATACTCCTGCTGTCGCTTTTGCAATTTCAGGAATCAGAACTTCAAATGGAGGCATTCCTGAATTCGGAAATTCAAGAGTTTCAAGCTTTCCTTCAATGGCTGTTGACCGTTCGACAGGTCCGAGAAGAGGGACAGTCTATATTGTTTATCCCGACAGAAGCACTGGAGATGCAGATGTTTATATGAATAAATCCACTGACGGCGGTAACACCTGGTCTGCCAAAATCAGAGTTAACAATGATCCTGTCGGAAACGGCAAGCAGCAGTGGATGTCTTCCGCCGCGCTCGATGCATCCAACGGCGCGCTTAATATTTCATACTACAGTATGGATACAACAGGTCAGCTGACTGCAAGATATCTGGCAACATCAGTTGACGGAGGTAATTCATGGGATTATACAAAAATAAGCGACGTAAGATTTACTCCCGGTCCTATTCCCGGATTTGCTTCGGGTTATATGGGTGATTATTACGAGACAGCGGCTTTCAGCGGAAAAGTAATTCCGTGCTGGAGCGATAACAGATCCGGAACATGGCAGGCGTATGTGAGTCCTTCTGTACTCGGACCAAGTATTAACCACACTCCTCTCGGCAATACCGAAAATCTTGCCGGTCCGTATCCGGTTAATGCAAGTATTTCAACTGCCGGCAGCGGTCTTGTAACAGGCAGGACAAAAGTTTACTGGGGAAGAGGAACTCTTTCCGACAGTATTACAATGACTAGCAGCAGCGGAAGCAACTGGGCTGCAAATATTCCCGGAAACGGTCTTCCGGCTCAGTACAGATATTATATTAAAACAATTGATTCGCTCGGACGATCGGCAACTTCACCTGCAGGCGCACCGGCAAGTTATTATTCTTTCACTGCTTCATCCGATACAGCCAGACCTGTAATTACAGCTGTTCCTCTCGGAAATGTGGCGCAGGTAAACTGGCCAGCAACTGTTTCTGCTACAGTCACCGACAATATCGGACTGGATTCCGTTTGGGTAAGATGGTATAAGAATAATACCTCGACTTTAAAACAATTCAGACTTGCAAACACTTCCGGCAGCACTTTTGAAGCTCCCTTCAATTCGCTGAATTCGGATGTAACAATCGGAGATTCTGTATTCTATAAAATATATGCGCAGGATAATTCATCTTCGCATAACAGGGATTCCACTTCACTGTTTAAATTCAAAATTGTAAATGTATTCCTTGCCGAAGGATTTTACGGAACAACATTTCCTCCGCTTAACTGGTCGCTTAATTTTACAGGCACATTGTACTGGACAAGAGAAGTTCAGAGCAGTTACGGAATAGGAACAGGCAGCGCAAAGTTTAATTTTTATGATGCAACAAGCGGCACTACTCAGTATATGAATACACTTACAATTGCCAATACTTCTGCCGGTGATACATTAAAATTTGATCATGCTTACTGTACATATACAGGCGGAGAAAATGACCAGCTTGAAATCCTGACATCAAGCAACGGCGGTTCATCTTATGCTTCGCTGATACTTCTTAACGGAGGAAACTCAGGTCCGCTTGTTACGGCTCCTGCTCAGAGCGGAGCATTTTCTCCTTCTTCTTCGCAGTGGGCAACCAAAAAGTTTTCACTACCGGTCGGTACAAATAAAATATCCTTTAAGGCAATCAGCGCTTACGGGAATAATTTATTCCTCGACAGTATTTGCCTGTTGAGTACTTCAACCGGCATTACAAACAATCTATCGGGAATAATTCCGGAGAACTTTTCTCTTTCGCAGAATTATCCGAATCCGTTCAATCCTGTTACGAATGTAGAATTTGGAATTCCGAAACAGGGATTTGTATCATTGAAAGTTCATGACATGCTTGGTAAAGAAGTTGCAACACTTGTAAATGAAAATCTTCCGCCAGGGTATTATACTGTAAAATTCAACGGAATTAATCTTTCCAGCGGAGTTTATTTCTGCATTATGAAAGTAAAAGATATTATAATTACTACGAAAATGATGTTAATGAAGTAAACCCTGGAAGAAATTCAGTTTTCAGAAAAGCCGTGTAATTTATTTTGCACGGCTTTTTAATTACAGGTAAAGATACTGAAAGTTTTTAACTCAGGATTGTATTTAATGTACATACAGAGTAATTTAAAGTAAGTTAAATTTAATATTGAATAAATGTGTTAAATATTTTTATAAAGCAGATACTCATCCTGTAACAAAGAATTTATTATACCATTTATAGTGTAATGAATATTTCAGGAATTATCTTAAATTCAAAGAGGGCTCAAAAAAATAGTTTAATAAGATGATTTTATAATAATGCAGGTTACTGAAATGTGAAACATTACCTCTGAAGAATCTGATGTATGATCAGCTAACCGAAAGTAAGATTAACAGAATTCCTTTCACAAACACAGCAATATGAAACACTACAGTTCAAATAAATCCGATCATCCTCCGTAACCGGAAATCCTGAAATTCAATTAAGCCGGAACAAAAACCCGAATTGTGTTTTAAAACTTAACAGGAGAAAATAAAATCATGAAAAATAAATACATTAAAATATTTTATTTTTTAGTACTGTACTTGTTTTTATTGCAAAGTGAAAAACAGAATGCAAATGCAATTGGAATATCGTTCAGCAATGCAACATATACATACGGAACCACAACTGAAATATTTCCGGTAAGCTGCGGCTGCGTATTACCGGTACCTGTAAGCGGAACATTAACATTCGAAGTTTACGCTTACGGAGATATTATGGATTTCCTGGAATTAAGCGCTGATCCGCTGCCGACTGGAGCTGTATTCCCGACTGTAAGCGGAATCCTTTTTGTACACAGTACTTTCACATGGTCGTTAGCCCATGTGGATACAATGCCCGTGGTAGCCGGATTTAAAATTACTCCATTCAGTCCGCCCTGGTGTTACATAAGTTTTGACTTTCAGATGCCCGTTGAGCTGTCGTCATTCTCTTCAACGGTGTATGAAAATGATGTAACGCTGAACTGGACAACTGCATCTGAAATCAACAACTCCGGATTTGACATTGAGAGAAAACTCAGAACAGATGAAACATCAGGCTGGATAGTATCAGGCAGCTTGCCCGGGAACGGAAATTCAAACGTACAGAACAATTATCGTTTTAAAGATTTGAATTTAAATTCAGGTAAATATCAGTACAGACTGAAGCAGACCGATTTCAACGGAAGTTACGAATATTATTATCTGAGCAATGATGTGAATATAGGAATGCCGGTGAAGTTCGGTCTTGAACAAAACTATCCGAATCCGTTCAATCCCTCGACTAAGTTTGATTATCAGATACCGGATAACGGAAATGTAAGTATTTCATTATATGATAATTCAGGTAAAGAAGTAATGAAATTGGTTAATGAATACAAAACTGCGGGATATTATACATTCAGCTTGAATGCATCGAAGTTAACAAGCGGAATTTATTTCTGCAGAATCACAGCAAACAATATGACAGATGTTAAGAAAATGATGCTCGTTAAGTAACTTGTCATATAAAGGAAACATTACCGGAAATTTTTAAGTCAGGACAAGCGAGTATGTTTCAATACCGGAGGAAAAAATTCATAATTAGCTTTGTAAGTTAAAATTTGATTTTCCAAAACCATGACAATAAACAGAGGAAGGTTTTGAGACAGACTCAAAACGACAGACGCAAAAAATTATGCCGCCTGAATGTTCTTAAATGACAAATTACAATTTATTTAAACTTTATTAATTTAGTCAGAAATTGTTCAATGTGGAAATTGAAATTAAAAACATT
>JAEUSI010000167.1 GCA_016788375.1 Ignavibacteria bacterium
CTTGTAGCCAGTCCGCCGGTTGACGAATTATCAGGTGAACCAACCTGAGTATTTAGAATCCATGAATCTCCGCCGTCGGCAGATTTCATAAATGTACCTCTGTCACCAACTGCATAAATGTTTGCAGCATCAACGACCTGAACCCAGTTTAACTGAGCTCCGGTTGGCTTTCCGTTCAAATGATACCATCCGTTCACATCCTGCTGCGCGTGGGAATTGCTTAAAACAATAAACACAAATAAAATTGTAAATAGAAATTTGATTTTCATTCTTTTGTTTTTGTTTAGGATTTATTAAAAATTTATACTCAAAATATAAATTTTATGTATACAGTTCAAAGAAACTTTTTCCAGAAATACCCAATCTTCTGAATTTTCAGTATTAAATATTTTCATTTTAATTGTGTTTTTAAAGTTTTATAATATCAAAAATACCCACATGATTAACACTAACAATAAACTATTTAATTTAATAGGTTCGTTTTCCGATGCAGAAATTAAAGAATTTAAAAAGCTTCTTGCATCTCCATTATTTACCAACGGAAGGAATTATCATCCACTTCTAAATGAAATTCTCAAAATAATAAATAAGAAATTAAGCAAGTTTCCCGCAACCGAACTTTACAATAAATTATACCCGGGCAAAAAATACAGCAGTCAGACTCTTAAAAACAGGTTTTCTGAAATGTTCGGATTATGCGAAGATTATCTCATTTATAAAAATGTGTATAACGATAAAACCGGTACGGACAGGATATTGCTTCAGTATTATCTTGACACAAGACTCTTCAAGCTATTTGACAGTAAATATGAAAAATCAAGGAAATATGTGGAAGTAATGCCGGATAATGACGATAAATTCAAAAATCTGGCTTTTCTCAATAAAATTAACCTCAATTTACTAAACAAGAAGAACAAAATTCATAAAATGTACAGGCAGTTTTATGACAACAGTATTTATAATACTTGCCTGTTTCTGATAGAACTTTTTCAGATGGGCATCGAATTTAAGCTCATGGAGTATGACAATGTAAAACATGAATTTAATCTTGTGCTGGAAATAATCAGTAAACTTGAGCTGGAAGACATTATAAAAAGCACCAAAAGAAACAGTTCCGTGATAACTAAAGTAATGAGCATGTATTATTATCTGTATAAGGCGTTCGAAAATCCCGAAGATGAGAAAAGTTATTTTGAGTCAAAGAGAATATTTGAAGAAAACATTAGTTTTTTCAGCAAGGATTATAAAGACGGATTTTATCAGCAGATGATAAGCTACTGTATAATCAGGCAAAACTCGGGTATCAGAAAATTTCAACTTGAGTTATTCGGATTATATAATGAAAAACTTGAACAGGGTCTGTATTCAGAATTCAAAGTAAATCTGTTTCCCGTAAATACTTTCAGAGATTTTGTTTTTATCGGGCTTGCAATAAAAAAATATAAATGGGTAGAAGATTTTATAAAGAAGTATTCTCATGAACTGCCCGAAGAGATACGTGAAGATGAAGTGAATTTATCGAATGCAAAACTGCATTTCAGCGAAAGACATTTTGAAAAAGCAGTAAATCTTCTCAATAAGGTAAAAGGCGGCAATTATATACATTACAATGATACAGCTGTGCTTAAGTTATGCTGTTATTATGAGCTCGACAGAATTGAGGAATCTTATTTTCAGCTGGACAAATTTAAACATTATTTGAGAAATCATAAGGAAATTCCGAAAGTGCACCTGAATCCGGTAAAAAATTTCATTAGTGTCTATCAGAAAATAATTAATCTGAAATCCAGACCGGGTAAATCTGATACTGGCTTTCTTGAAAATGAAATCAGATCTTTTAATAAGATAGCTAAAAGAGGATGGCTGCTCAACAAGATTATTGATTAGCAGAAATAAAAAGGGCTGTCCCAAATACAGCCCTTTATCAGTATAATGTACTCTACCCCACATAATAAAGTACATTTGAAAAACCAGATCTTTTTATTTCAGGAGAAGCATTTTTCTTGTTTCTGTAAATTCACCTGAATTTAATTTATAGAAATACATACCGCTCGCCAGATAACCAGCGTTTATTTCAACTTCATACTTACCTGCTTCTTTTACTTCATTAACTGCATTCATAACCTCCTGACCGAGCATATCATATATTTTCAGGGTTACAAGTCCCGAAACCGGAAGCGAGAAACTTATTTTTGTAGAAGGATTGAAAGGGTTCGGATAATTCTGCGATAATGAATAAACCAGCGGTATATTGCCTGCAGTGTATTCAGGATCGTTAGAAGTTGGAACTTCATTTACAAACTGCATCAGTCCGTATATTACTCTTTTTAAAGGAAATGAAGTCGGTGATAAATATGAAGACCTTATTGATTCGGCATCAGACGCAAGAACTGCTGTATTATAATTAGTATTAATTCTGCCTATTGAATTCATTGAATCTGTATATGCCGTATATTTGTATAATATAAATGTCTGTGCAGACGGAATTGAAGCTGACTTTGCAATTACATCAGGCGAAGGTCCGTAAGTGCTGTCCGTGAGACCGGGACTTACTGTTACTCCTGTAATATCCTTTCCTCCGACACCCGGTCTGTCCGCGACAAATGAGAATCCGAGAGTTGTTCTTGCGAATGCAGAATCATAATAAGCAGAATTGGGTCTGTCTAAATGATATCCGACATCTTCCGACATAATTACAAGCTTTGATTTCAGAGTACCTGTACCGCCTGACGCCAGGTATGTTTTAATTGAATCTTTAATAACATTTGACATAACAGAAGAAGCTTCACCTACAACAAACACATATTTGTAACCTCTGAATGAAATTGAATTGATCGCTGCATTCCCTTTTCTGTTATAAGTATCACAGGTATAATTAAGTCTGTTAAGATTTGTTATAACGGAATCACGGGATATTCTGCAGTTAGCCAGTGTAGAATCATATAAAACCAGAACATTCGCCTGCGCCTGTCTTTTGAATTTTAAAGCAAAATTCTGTGTAGCTTTTACCGAATCAAAATTATTGTAAGCCCATACTGACCATTCTCCTGAAATAGAATCACCTGGGCTTACTCCGATAGATGCAAGAGCAGCATCGAGAGAATAATTAGGAATAGTAAAGCTAGAATCAATACCTGTTATGTTTGATGTGTAAGTAAGCTTTACTGAATTTGAAATTGTCGGTGAACCGAATTTCCATTTATATTTCACACCCGGACCTGAAGTTGACCAGTTAAAATTAACATTTACAGTATTGTATGCGGAAGTATTGATTACTGTTCCCGCTACAGGTGAAATTAGATTAAATGGTCTCAGAGGAGGAATACCTCTTTTTAAAGTAATTGCCCGCGGACCGTTTAATGCTTTTAAAGAATCCTGCGTCAGATTATTTCTGAAAGCCCAGACATCCCACTGTCCTACAAGAGAATCTCCGACAGCTAATCCGAGTCCTGCCAGTAAATTGTCAAACTGATCTGAAGTTAATGTTAGAAAATTTGTTGGTGTCGGTATAGTAAGCTTTCTCGGACTTATGGTAGGGCTTCCGAAAATCCATTTATAATTTGCTGTAGCACTTGCTGTATCCCAGTTCAGGATAATATTATCCTGTGAATTTGAATATGTTGTAATCGTTGTACCGGCAGCGGGTGATGTAAGATTAAAATTACTCAAAGGACCGAGGTTTATTCCTACAGATGCTGTCCATGCCTGATAAATACCGGAAATATCATCGCACCAGTATGGCCATAAGTAACCGTTACCGGAAGTTATACCGATATAATCTCCCTGATAGCCTGCTGCAAGCCCGTTGATGCTTTTGGGTCTGAATTTATGATCCGAAACAAGAATATCCTGAAATGTGCTGCCGCCGTCAACTGATCTTGAGACATATATCTGTGCAGAATCATTGGCATTTGAATTTCGCGTATCGTAATAAATTACATTCACACCTCCCTGTTCGTCAACATTTACAGCTGCCATAAACTGCGCTTTGCCGTTTCCTGGAGTATCCTGATTTACTCTTACCTTTGTCCAGTTTAATCCGCCGTTTGTAGATCTGTGCAGAACAATATCCGCATAATCTGTGGCAGGTGACAAAAACTTCTCCGAAGTTACTGCATAAATCCATCCTCTTCTCGGACCGTTGGTTTTATCAATATCAAGTCTGGGAAATCCGTTAACGCGAATTCCGAAAGGAGCAAAACTGTTTGCTCTGATTCCGTCCATATCGCTTACTTCATTATTTGCATAATACCAGCTTACTCCGCCATCAGAAGATTTTGCAAATCCGAGATGATCTTCTATTGCCGTACTGGTAAAATTATCAGCCCAGGTTACATAAACTTCGCCGTTCTGATTCACCTTTACATCAGCACCCTGATGATAATGAGCACCTGCAGGTAAAGGACTGACTCCGTTGATATTTGACCAGTTTACACCCCCGTTTGACGAATAGGACAATACGATTCTGTTAGAGAATGCCCCTGCAAATTCAGTATAAACTGTATAAGCCCTTCCGTAATAAGCGCTCAACGGAATATCATCGGTAGTTGAAAAATTCTTATCCGAACTGGTTGATGAACCGGGAATAGTTACAGTAGGAGCCCAAGTAATTCCGAGATCCGTGGAATAGCTTGCTCCCATATTTCCTGTTGTCATAATAAAAGACATATAGAATCTTCCGTCTTTGTCAATTGCAGGACCGGGATCTCCGTAATTCGGAGTTCCTGTGTTTATAGTATCGCTTCCAAACCAGGTGGTTCCTCCGTCAGTAGTCACATAAACTCCAACCGTAAAAAAGTTACCTCCCCTGTATGTATTTGCAGAAGCAAGCATCATGTTCGGATTAAAAGGATGCCTTGTTATAGGAGTTTCAGACTGAGCCGAAAAACTCGGATGTACCATGAAATTCGGCGAAACTGAAAGTACTTCATTCGGAGTGCCTACAATCCTTACTTCTGAGCTGAATGTTTTTGATTTATCATTGTAAGGCAGTGGTGTATAATCACCCGTAGGATACATTCTTGTCATTCTCGGATCAATATTCCATTTCAAACGGTTAAACTGATCAGTCTCTGCTATTTGTTTCTGATTATCCTGTGGATTATCCTTTACATTCTGACCTGTAAAAATTAAAAACACTGCAGCAATTATGGGAAGTGCAAATAAAACTCTTTTCATTATTTTTTCCTTTTAAAAAATTTAGTTGTGGTTTAAAGAGAAATTAGATATGATATTAAGTTTATACAAAACTAAATTATGTATTAGTTCCATAATTCAGAAAGTTTTAAAGATAAAAATAATAAAATCGGCATGATTTTACAAAGACAGGTTTTTTTAAAATACCCAATAATAATTTAAGTAACTTTCTTATTCTG
>JAEUSI010000168.1 GCA_016788375.1 Ignavibacteria bacterium
TTATTCCCTTGTGCAAATCTAAGTGAATTTCCCGAAACATAACAATTACCTGCGTTATCAACAATCAGTTTCTCACCGGAACTTGAGTTACCATCCCCGTCGTATTTTCTTGTCCAGACTGTGTCTCCGGATGAATTATACTTTATTGTTAAATACTGATAATTTGAACTTGAGAATCTTGACTGCCCTGTTACAAATACATTCCCGGAATTATCAACGCCAATTGCCAACGGAATGTCAATGTCATTGTAAGGTGCATTAAACCTTTTTGCCCATTGCAGCACTCCGTCTGTATTGTATTTGACCGTTGCATAATCAAAATTACCGAATTGATTCCTTGACCTGCCCGTTACGTAAACATTTCCCGCAGCATCAATTGTCATATCGGAAACATAATCTTCCCTTAAACTCGTAGTATCAATTCCGTTATATGTCCGGATCCATAATGTATCCCCTCCCGGACCGTATTTTATTATTATAAAATTTATGTCAGTTGTAACTGCCGTTGTATCCGAATTTCCGGCAACATAAACATTTCCGCAACTGTCAATTTTTATCTTCAGTCCTTCATCTGATCTGAATCCGTAATGCTGCTGCCTTGTCCATGAAATGTAATTAGGATTACACAGTATATAATCTTTTTCATTGTTAATACTCTGAACTTTTCTGCCTGAAACTGCTTCGTTTCCGGCAGGTAAATCGAAATATGAATAACCCGGTTCTGAATAACCTGAATTCAGAATAAACATTAAGCAAATTATAATTCTGTACATTTTAAACTCCTTGGTAATATTTGATTTTCAAATTTTATTGAAATCAAATTATCTGATTTCAATTCAGATTTCAAATATTTTTTAATGAAAAATAAACGGGTGAATGTCCTGATAATCTGTGTAATATGCAAATCCGTCATTTATCTTCACTTTTTTAATCAGTAAATTAAACAAACCGTTAAAATTACATTATGAAAATTTTCAGAAAGCTGAAACTTATACCGGAATATGAATGGAAGGATTATGAGAAGTTTGTTTCTTCACCTTTTTTTAACAAAGGCAGAAATTATATTCCTCTTCTGAATATTCTTAAAGAATTCTATCCTGAATTTAAATCTCAAACTCTAACGGGAGAATGTATTTACAAAAAACTGTATCCGGGGAAAAAGTATAATGAAAATGTAATTAAGACTGTCTTTTCCGGATTAAGTATTCTTACTGATGAATTCTTTCTTCAGCAGAATTTTAAAAAAAACAGTAACCGGGAAATCAGGCTTCTGAATGAATATATTCAGAGAGGAGATGAACAAAAAGCGGGAAAGTATGCATCCTTGGTTGAATCCGGAATTAAGAAGATACCTTCGGACAGTTTGGATTTTTTTGAAAATCTGGATAAAATAGATGCATTACAGTTGTATTATGCGATGAATTACGATAAGAGAAAAAGATACGGAATGCTTGTGAGCGGCATCAGAAATCTTTTCTGTTTTTCTATGATGCAGTTCTTTATTTTTAAAAAGGAAATTCTTCTTTATGACAGGAGATATTCTGATGATGAATTTAATTCAACTCTTGCCGGAAAGCTGTCGGATTCTATAGAAATTGAAAAAATGCTTGAATTTATCAGAGAAGATGATGCTGGATCTTTTCCTTTGCTTAAGATGTATTATCTGATTATGAAACAGGTTTCGGATATCGGGAATGATGAATATTATTTTGAATTAAGAAAACTGCTTTCAGATAATTTGAACAGTTTTGACACAGAAACTGTAAACAGACTTCTTCTTAATATCATGTCTGTCTGCAATATGAAATCTAACTCGGGCAAAAAGGAATTTATTCATGAAAGTTTTAAGATTATGAAACAGCTTGTCGGGAATAATTACTTTGATAAAATTCACGGCACTTCATTTTTTCCGCCTTCTCATTTTAGAAATATTGTAAAAGCAGGACTGGCTGTTAATGAAACGGAATGGGTGGAAAAATTTGTCAGTGATTATGCGCCTAAACTTGATCATTACAACTCTGAACCGCTGAAGAATTACTCTCTTGCTAAAATATGCTTTGCCGGAAAAAAGTTTAAAGATTCGCTTGAATATCTTGGGAAAGTTAACACGGAAAATATGATCTTTAAACTTGATATAAAAAAACTTACTGCAATGATTTATTACGAGACAAAGTCTTTTGTAAACCTTCAGTCGCTTCTTAATACTTATTATATGTCAGTTGCTGTAAAAAACAAAAAGGAAGAAAACATTTTAAACCGACACAGGAATTTTATCTTTTATCTGAGAAAACTCGACAAAATCATTAATGAAAGCCGGGACTTAACCGAAATTACTGTATTGCAGAAATCACTTCAGAAGGACAATGTATCAGAAAAAAACTGGCTCAATGAAAAATTTCTCGAAGCGGAGAAATCATCAGGGCAGATAAATTTGAATTAAGAATTAAGAATTAATAATTAAGAATTACGAATTACGAATTACGAATTACGAATTACAAATTACAAATTACAAATTATGAATAATGAGTTATGAATTACTATACAAGATAATAAATCTAAAATCATAAATCTAAAATCATAAATCTAAAATCATAAATCTGAAATCATAAATCATCCTCACGGCATGATTGCATAAACTCCGGCTGCCGCATTGTTTTCGACAATACTCAAATCTCCTGCATCCACAAAATCATCTCCCGTAACATCAGAATTCACATATCCCGAAATTGAATTTGCTGCGTCATTCTCTACCTGACTCAGATCACCTGCATCGACTGTTCCGTCCTGATTAACATCACCGCTGAAAATAGCAAAACGGACAGGAGATGCATCTACCTGTTTCTGATTGTCTCCGTAAGCTTTTGATGCATCAGTTGTGAAATCATAGGTCAATATGTTTCCTGAGAAGTGCTGAGGCGTATTGCTCCATGTTTCCAGTGAATTTCTGTGTTCAAGCTGAATATAATAGTCCACGCCATTACCCGAATTTAAAAATTCGAACGAACCGTAACCGGATGAATCTACAGCTGCTGTTGCATAATCAAGAATCTCATAAGGTGAAGAGGCATTTCTTAAATAAACAGTTACTTCGTCGCTTATCATTGCATTGCCAGCAGGATTATAAAATCCCTCTATGCAGATATTCAGACTAAGTGTAACGGGAAGTTGTAATACCGGTCTTCTATAAACGCTGTTAAGCGAAGCTCCGGCATACACATAGTTGTTGTACAGATACAGGGAATATATTGTAATACCGCCCGGTAATCCGTCATTAAGCTGTGACCAGTTCAATCCGTTATCTGTTGAAAGAAATACTCCGTTCAGTTCTGTTCCTGCATAAACAACACTCCCGCATACTGCCAGTGAATAAATCAGCTCATTGTTCAGAGAAGACCTCGTCCATGTATATCCGCTGTCAAGTGAATAATAGACTCCGCCGCCGGTTCCCGCAAATGCATAGCTTCCGTTTAAGGCTATTGAATAAACTGATTTGTTGTTCAGGGAAGTCGCTGACCAGTTATTGCCGTTATTGGTTGAAAGATAAACTCCGGCATTGCCTCCTGCTCCGGCAAGAATGAAATTTCCGTTAACAGCAATTGCTCTTATATTTGTGACATTCAGTGAGCTAATGAACCAGCTTGTGCCTCCGGATGAATAGAACAGACCTGAAACATGAAGACCGGCGAATACACGTGTCTGGTTTGAAGCTAAAGAATAAATCGTATTATTGTTTAATCCGATCAAACTCCAGTATGCACCGTTGTTTGAAGTTCTCCATACACCAATGTCTGTACCCGCATACAAATAGTTACCGAACATTGTCAGAGAAAATACGATCCGGTTGTTTAATCCTATACCAGCTTGAGTCCAGTTCATTCCGTTATCGGTGGAAGTATAAAGTCCGTAGTTGAATGTTCCTGCAAACAGGTTCGTGCTGTTGTTTGTGAAAGAATAAATCTGCTTATTTCCAAGACCGGAAGAAACATTGCTCCATTGTGCAGAAATATTCTGAATCAGAATTGTTGCAATGAAAAACAAAGTTAATATTAATCTTTTCACTTCTATCCTCCTTGTAAATTTTTTAAACTTGTATAAAAATAATCATTTTGTATACAATTGTTAATTTCAAAACCAGCGCAGGAATATTTTATGAAGCAGGATTTATTTCAGGCGGAATAAACTCGTGTTCGTTTAAAATTCCTGTGCAGTCTTTTCTTTAATGCACAAACAAAAAAGACAGCCTCAACAGCTGTCTTTTGTAATTTTTGTCTGATTCTAATAATAAGTTAACAAATCAGATCAGAAATCATATATCACCTTCACGGAATGACTGCATATACACCCGCAGCCGCATTGTTTTCCACAATGCTCAGATCTCCTGCATCCACATAATCATCTCCTGTAAGATCTGTCTGAACATGACCGGTTAAAGAAATGGAAGCATCATTTTCAACTTCACTGAGATCTGATCCGTCAACTATTCCGTCACGGTTAACATCACCGCTGTATAATGCGAAACGATCCGGAAAAGAATTCACTTGTATGAGATTATCACCGTAAGCTGAACCCGATGAATTCCTCATGTCAAAATAAACCGGTGTTAATCCGGTAAGATTAAGTGGAACTGCAGACCAGGTTTCGATAGAATTTCTGTGCTTTATTACTACATAATAATCGCCTGCAGTGGCATTCTCAAATGTATAAAATCCATTATTGTTATTTGAACAAAGAAAATTTACCGAAGAATCTATAATATTATATGGCGAATTTGCTTCCACAAGATAAACAGATAATTCCTCGTCCCAGTTGTTAAGATCAGTCGAACTGTTGTACATTCCCTGTAAATTTAATTTCAAATCAAGTGTCAGCGGTGCACTGAAACCTGATCTCGTAAAGACACTGTTTGTATACGGAATAACAGCAAAGCAGCTGTCATTGTTAATAAATCTGAAAGCAGGTTTTGGATTTGCATGAGAACTCATGTAGAACTGATTCAAACTGTTGCTGACGTTTTCAATATTATTATAATGATCAATATAACCGGAAGCGTAATTTGAAAAAGAACACCCGACTTCATTTCTATATGCATAATAAAATTTCCCGTTAAATCCTCTTTTACCTGAAATATCACCGAAACGTGAATTTCTTGAATCAGTGTTCACCGTTTTTCTAGTCCATGTATCACTTCCATCACTGATATCTGCATACAACAGATATTCATCCCAGTTGCCTGAATTATTATAATATCCGGACTATATCCCGTAAAGCAAAGTCTGCCCCGGTTCGCCCCCAGAAGCAATTCTTAAAAATTCATTATGCTCATTTGCATTATACAAT
>JAEUSI010000169.1 GCA_016788375.1 Ignavibacteria bacterium
ATTGTATCCGATAGGAGCATATCCGGTTCCTGATTATGTTTCCATGTTATGATTGGTCGCATATAATTTTCGCTTTCTATATAATATCCAACTTTAACACCTATAGGTTTTGATGGAGGAGTAAAAAGAAGAATTGAATCTAAAATATAAGGTTCGCCAATTTTATAAACTCTTATGTCAGCAATTCCATTTACTAATGAATTATAATAAATGAAAATTCCTGATTCTCCGTTAGAGTATGTTTTAGTATTTGGATTTGAGTAAGGCGAGAATATTTCGTTATATCCTATATTCCACGCGTCCCACCTGTCCCCAAATCTTTCACGGGATGTCCAATATTCGGAACTATTTGTATATATTCTATCTGTTCCGGTTAATCCGACTGAAGCATGTTTTTACCAATACTGAACCATGGTCCGGCGGAAATTCCGTCTGCGTTTGCATAATTATTGAAATAAAGAGTACCCGGATCATTATTAATAATTGCCGGCAGCGAATATCTGAGTTTTACTTGTACTGTATCTGCATTTGTCCAATCCGGATTTTCATATCCATAATTACTCCAGTTCCATAATCCGTCTGCACATTCCATATCTACATTTCCCGTGTAATCAATGCCAATATTGTTGCTGTGATAAATGTAAATACCTTTACCATAATCTCCTGTTTGTCTGAACGGATCTATACGCGATGTATCCCCAAGCATATAAACATCCCATGAAGAAATTTTTCTTCTGTTTTCAATTATAAAATAATCCGTGCTTGTAATCGGAACTCTGAGTATCTGTGGAAAATCCGGTGATTGAGAAGAACCATTTCTTCCGGAAATATCTCTTATCGGATATGATGTTGATTGATTAAAATTAACTGTTAATGAATCTAACAAACCAAGTTTATATTTTTCGTAACCTGACATATATAAATCATTTATACTTATTCCGCCGTTAGAAGTCATAATTCCGGATGTCGAGTGTCCGCCTGCAAATAGATAATGTCCGTATTCGTGAATTGCGATTCCCAGCGATCTGTAAAATCCTAAAGGACCCTGAGTTCCCTTAACAACAAACCCAGAACCGTATTTATCACGATCATTCCCAATTTTTACAGTATCGATTCCACTTGCATGAATTACATAGTCATTTGGTCCAAACAATGGAACATATCCGGGGTTTCCAGTTGCAATAGTAAAATCTACGCCAACCAGATCTCTTATAAATATTCCCATCATATCAAGATATTTATCTTTTGCAAAAACGTAATTATCACCTGCATCATTTCTTGACCATAAATCAAATTTTTCCCAATGAATTGTAGTATCTGCTCCCAGTCTTTGGTAAATTTCTGTAAGAAACCCGTTATAATAAACAGTATCTTTATAGTAATTCCATGTATGATTCATTTTAAGATGTCTTGTCTCTCCTGTAACATGAAAATTTCCATTGCTCAACTCCTGATAATAATCTGAAAGTGAAGAATCTTTATAACGATTCCAGAAATCACCCGTTCTATTTCTTTCATCAACTAAAAATTTATTCATAAATGTTGCAGGATAATTGATTGGCTATTCGTCAGATGTTTTATTTTCATCCCTGAACTGAACAAAGACAAAAAGCATATTTAATGTTGGATTCTGTTCTTCCGGAATAATATTCCCGTTAGAATAATCTGTTCGTTGCGGTTTTAGATAACCACCGAAAAAATTATTTACATATGGTGCCTCACTATCAGGAAAATCCTGCGTACCGCACTGATCCTGTGAGTAAATATTACTTGAAAGCAATATTGCAAAAAGTAAATTAATACAAAGATTTTTAATTAGCTTTTTCATAATTTGTTAAATTAAATTTTATCAAAATATGAAAGAGGGTTGTAGCAGATTATATCTGTTAACAATAAATTTTGCCTCGACGCAAATTAATTGTTGCACCCTCTTTCTGTTAATTAAATAAGACGCATAAAATATACTATGGCGCTCTTATCATAATTCATTTTAGTTATTTTATCAAAACAAATTTTTTAGTTAAGCTAATATTATTACCTGTTAATCTGTAAAAATAAACTCCTGAATTTAAATCGGATGCATCGAATGTTGTTTCATAAACTCCTTCCGCTAATTTATCACTAAAAACTTCAATGATTTTCTGACCTAAATTATTAAAAATAACCATACTATATTTTCCATAATGTTTTATATTAAAAGTAATCTTTGTTTGAGAATTAAAAGGATTTGGGTAATTTTGATTTAATTGGAATTCTTCAGGAATTTCATTTGAAATAGTTTGGATAGAACTTGTCCCTCCGTTTGTAGTATGCCAGATCCTGCCGGCATTACCACACGTCCAGACTAAACTATCATTATAAGAATAAATGCTGTACACAACTCCTGTTAAAATCTGTAAAAACCAATCTCTACCACCGTTTGTAGTTTTATATACTGGTGAAGTAGTTCCAGCCCAACCAGTATTCTCATTGCAGAATTCAATACTTGTCACATCTATATCTAGAGGGGTTATTCTACCAACGCTATCCCAGTTAATTCCAAAGTTATTAGTACTATAAACAGCACGTGTGCTTGCGGTAAATCCTGTATTCTCATTTATAAATGAAACTCTGTAAAAATTTCCGGATACTGCAAGTACATTATACCCCCAGTTCAATCCACCATTTAAAGTTTTTAATACAATTGAAGCTTCCTCAACACCTATTCCATTTACACTATCCTTAAAATATAAATCATTTGGAACTCCAGTAGGATAACTTGTAAATGTTTTACCTCCATCCGTAGTTTTTCTTACTCCAAAGAAAGTACCGTCACCATACCCAGCCCACCCGGTCTTTGAATTTAAGAAAAATACACTTTGATATGTCCCGTCCCCCTGCATCCCGCTGTCTAGATTAAACCAACTGCTACCTCCATTTGTAGATTTTATATAAGTCCTGAAAAATCCTACTGCATAAACAAAATTTGAATCAACCGGACTAATACCGAATAGAGGTTCAAATGGGACACCATTTGATTGTCTGACCCAATTTATCCCTCCGTTCGTGGTTTTAATAATTCCTTCTACCCCGCATGCCCATCCTGTATTTCTGTTTATGAACTCTATATCATAAAGAGCAGAAGTCATTCCACTTTGCTGTGTATACCATTGAGCCTGACCAATTATCGAAAAGAATTGAGAAATGATTAATATTAGTATTATTTTTTTCATATTACTGATTCTAAGTTAGAGAAATGCCAATTAAAACTTATTGAAGCTCTTCTATTTGGGGTGAGAAAATTTTTTTTCTTCTTTAACTTATACAAAAATACTTACATATGCCTGATGCTTCAATGCATAATGGCTTGCTTCGCTGTTCCCGATGTCTGCAGTGTGAGGATCTCACGCCCGAACGATTCCTGAATCAGGTTTGAATTTGATGCGGTGACTAAGCGTAAATAAAATGTGATTAATTCCTCCTTTGCTGGTTTTAGCGAAACGAAGAGAATCCTGACTGACAACGAACTTAACTTCCCGTTGATCTGCCGCTGGCGGATAGAGCCTTCCTTGCAAGGCGGGCAATAAAAAAGACGGCAGAAATTCGGCTTGATTAATTAAAGCAGGATTTTATTTGATCAGAATCATTTTCTTCACCTGCTCAAATTTTCCTGTGCTGATCTTATAATAATAAACTCCGCTTGACAGATTTGCGCCGTCGAATGTTATTTTATAACTTCCGGATTTCTTGTATTCATTTTCTAAAATCATAACTTCTCTGCCGAGCAGATTGTAAATTTTAACTGTAACAAAATCATCTTTAGGGATTGAATACTCAATCTTTGTCTGAGGATTAAACGGATTAGGATAATTCTGGCTTAAACTAAATTTATTCGGAGTTTGATTTGAATAGGAGGTCACATTAGTCAGCCACTGCCCTGCAGTTATGGTTTTAAAAATTTTACCGACTCCACAACTATACCAACCCACTGTATCATTTGCAAATGTAATGGAGGAAATAAATGCTAGGCTTGTAGAATCTGTTCTTTGCTCGTACCAGTTATATCCACTGTTTGTTGTTTTAATAAGATTGTTAAGACTTCTGCCTATATAACCAGTATTCTGATTAATGAAATGAATTCCGATTCCTCCGATTTGTTGACCCGGGGTGATAATTTCCCAGGTTTCACAAAAATTTGTGCTTCTAAACACAGGCGAGCTGCTGCCAACAACCCATACATTATCATCAAATACGGCAAGCTTTCTAAACTCATAAAACATACCTCCTACCGGTACATTCGTATCAAACCAGTTCATTCCTCCGTTGGTTGACTTAAAAACTCTCCCCGAGCCGCAGAATATTCCAGAATTAATATCTTTGAAGTAAATATCATAGTTCGTAAACCAGGGTGCATAAAAAGAATCAAGTGTATTGCCTCCGTCGTAAGTTCGAAATACTTTATATGTTCCTACAAACCATCCTGTATCTATGTTTAAAAAATAGAGTCCTTTAAATGCAGATATGGACCCCGGTCGTCCGCTTAGGACATTCCAGTTTAAACCTCCATTTGTTGATTTCATAATGAAGTCATATCCGGCGACTGCATAAACGACCTCAGAATCTACCGGACATATACTCCACATTAGTCCACCGTATTGTCCAGAGGGATTTGGCACATTAAGCCAATTCATGCCACCATTTGTAGTTTTTATTACTACACCTGCATCACCGACAGCCCATCCGGTTTTATCGTTTATGAATTCGATGTCATAAAGATTTTGGTTTGTACCGGAGTTTTGCTGAATCCACTGCGCTTCAACAAATTGAATTGAAGTTTGAATTATAAAAACTATTAATATTATTTTTTTCATACTACTGATTCTAAGTTAGAGAAATGCCAATTAAAACTTAATGAAGCTCTTCTGTTGGGGTGAGATAATTTTTTCTTCTTTAACTTATACAAAAATACTTACATATGCCTGATGCTTCAATGCATAAAGGCTTGCTTCGCTGTTCCCGCTGCCTGCACTGTGAGAGTCTCACGCCTAAACGATTCCTGAATCCGGTTTGAAGTTGATACGGTGACTCCCACAAAGCAGGAAGCGGACATAAAATGTGATGAATTATGACTTTGCTGGTTTTAGCGAAACGAAGGGAAGCTTCACTGACAACGAACTTAACTTCCCGTTGATCTGCCGCCGGTGGATAGAGCCTTCCTTGCAAGACGGGCAATACAAATG
>JAEUSI010000016.1 GCA_016788375.1 Ignavibacteria bacterium
AAATAATGGAATATGCTGGCAGAATAAATATCAGAAACATCACTCCGGATATTTGTCCCGGTAAATTCATTTCAGAATCAATTGCAGGAGAGAGAAATACATAATGGAAAACATGGTTACATCTGAATTTGACAAACAGCTTGAGACAATAAAAGACGGTTTACGGGAAAAATACAACATTCCCGAATCCGGTTTAAAAAGCATAACTGATACAATTGAGAATGTGATTTATCAGATGATAAAGCTTATGAGGGAAGGAAAATCCGCTCACGAAAAGTTTTTTTCGGATATAATACTTAATTCCGTCGATGCAATTATAGGATTTGACAACGAGCATAAAATTTTTCTGTGGAATGTCGGTGCGGAAAAAATGTTCGGTTATACAAAGGATGAAGTTACAAGAAAAGATTTTTCATTACTGATTCCCGATTACCTTCTGGAAAAAGGAGAAAAGGAATTTCTTATAAACGAGGTTCTTGAAAAGGGATTTCTTGCAAATTATGAGACTGAGAGAATTACAAAGTCCGGTGATATTATTAATGTAAGCATTTCAAGATTTCTGATTCATAACGAGCAAAAGGAGATAATCGGTTCTGTCGGAATCATCAGGGACTTCACGAGAGTAAAGAAGCTGGAAAAGGAACTAAGGGAAAAAGAAAATCTTGCGCTTATCGGGGAAGTTGTATCGAGCATTGCGCACAGTCTGTCAAATCCTCTGAATATAATTTCCGGAAACGCAGACTTTCTGCTTCTGAATAAAAAAGAAGGTGATGATGAATACGAGGAATTAAAAACGATAGTTGACGAGACAACTAGGATTACAAAATCCATCAGACATCTTCTGAACTTTTCCAGACCGGTCAAAGTAAACAGAACCGAAAATGACCTGAACGAACTGATATTAAAAATTGTGACCGGAGTAAAATTCATTACCGGAAACAAGAAGATTAAAATTAGAAAATCGCTGGATAAGAAATTACCCCTCATAAAATTCGATTATCCTCAGATTGAAGAATGCATTTCAAACATTGTTACTAATGCCGTTCAGGCAATTCAGTCAGACGGTGAAATTGAAATCAAGACTTCTCATAACGGAAGCTCGGTCAAAGTGGAAATATCGGACAACGGTCAGGGAATTCCGAAAGAAAATCAGGCAAAAATATTTCTTCCGTTTTTTTCATCAAAAGAATACGGAAAAGGCACAGGTCTCGGTTTATCTATTGCGCGGAAAGTTATCAAGGAACACAATGGTGAAATCAGGGTTAAATCAAACGTCGGCAAAGGGACTGTCTTTACGATCATTCTTCCTTATTAATTAATTCAAAAATCCAATTCTGAAGCAATTGATCAACAATCCGTAAAGCATTAATCTAAATCAGATTTACTTTACAAGAGACATTTTCTTTGTGAATTTAAAATCTTTTCCTTCTACATTGTAATAATAAACACCGCTGGGGAATCCTTCGGCATTCCATTTCAGTATGCTTGTACCTGCAGGCAGAATTCCTTTGTGAAGAACACCTGCTTCTCTGCCGAGATTATCAAAAACTTTAACCGTAAGATCCATCGGTTTAATCATTTCAATTTTAATACTGGTCTGAGGATTGAACGGATTTGGATAATTCTGACCTACAAAATATACATCAGGAACATTTACGGATATATGTTTTACATCTACTGTCCTGTCATATTTATATATATACTGCCCTGCAGCATAACCGGCAGAATCTGAAACAAACAGGAAGTTCTGTATATTTTTACCGAATCCTGCATAAGCCCATGAATTTCCGCCGTCGGTAGTCCTGAAAGTAGAATCGGTATTCCCTCCTATCCATCCTGTGTTTTCATCGATGAAACCGATAGCTTCATATGTAAGTCCGGGTGAAGTTCTGAGATATTTAACTTCCCAGTTCAGTCCTCCGTTGGTTGTTTTCAGATAGTCAACAGGCGGGCTGAAGCTTTCAATAGCTAAATATCCTACATATCTGTTAATAAAATTTAACTTAAGTCCGAAAGTTTTTCTTCTGTTCCCGGTAAATACATTTCTCCAGCTGACGCCGCCGTCAGAAGTAAAAAGAACAACGCAGATTGCTTCATAAGGAAATACACCGATTGAACCCGAAGCAATGCCGGAATCCTTTGTAAAAAACTTACAGTCAAAAAGCGCAGTTGCATGAACACCGAGATTTATTGTCTGCCAGGTTGCGCCAGCATTGGTTGATCTTGTGAAATATGACGGAGCAATTTCAGAACCGACTAAGTAAATATTCGAATCGCCGATCAGCGATATACCATAAAAGCCGTGATCAGCCGGAGGAGGAATATTTGTGATTGGAGTCCAGTTAAATCCGCTGTTTGTAGTTTTGAATAATGGTCTTGCCGGATTTCTTGCTGTAAGCCAGCCAGTATTTTCATTTAAGAATGTTATATTCTGCAGAGAAGCCATAGGAAAAATAGTATCAGTTTGAGTCCAGTTATTTCCGCCGTTTGTGGTTTTAAAAACAGGTCCTTCGATGTTTATTACCCAGCCTGTATTTGCATTAAGGAAAAATAAATCCCAGAATCCTCCATAACAAAACGGTGATCCCGGAGTAATTACCCAGCCTGAACTCTGAGCAAAGATATAAGTATTAGCTAAAAGGAAATAAATACTGCAAATTATAAATATTTTTATTTTATTAATCATGACCTTCCTCCCCCTGACATGCACATGGAGTATTTGCTGATGGATAAGGTCCGTACATCCACCATTTTTCTAAACAACAGTTTCTTGAAATTATTATATCCTGTTGATATTCTCCGCCGCATTTAAAGGACCATCTTGGATCGTTAATGCTTTCAGGATTTGTATTGTTACAGCAGGGTAATAACTTTCCGGTTTGCGGATTTGAATTTAAGGGGGGAGAGCTAAAATATAAAATGATTAAAACAAAAATAACGGATGAAATGATTCTCACAATTTCCTCCTTGTGTTTTGTATAAAATAATCCGGCTTGTCTGATAGTTCAATGTAAAAAATTTTCACAAGCCTTATTGTAAAATATAACAAGATCCTGTTAACAATAACCGCAATCTCTTAATGATAAGAGATTGCGATCATATAAATTTTATTTGCTATTAGGACAATTGTCCTTATTTAACAAGAGACATTTTCTTTGTGTAATTAAAATCTTTTCCTGAGACTGTGTAATAATAAACTCCGCTCGGGAATCCGGCAGCATTCCATTTCAGTATGCTTGTACCTGCAGGCAGGATACCGTTTTGAAGAATTTCAACTTCATTGCCGAGATTATCAAATACTTTAACTGTAAGATCCATCGGTTTAATCATTTCAATTTTAATACTGGTCTGAGGATTGAAAGGATTCGGATAATTCTGACTTAAAAAGAATTCGTTTGCGGAGGAAATATTTGATATTCCGGTTGGAAGTTTAACAACTACTCGTTTACTCTGAGCCCAGTTCCACTCATCGCCGCTGGAGCTTCCGCTGCTGTTTGTTGCAATTCCGTTAGCCCAGATTGTGTCAATTACAGCTCCAGCAGGAGCATTGTAATTAAAAGTAATTGATATCGTTCCGGCAGTCATTGCAAGATTATCGCTGTGAGTAATTTCTCCGTTTGTCAGATGAGTATTTGGGTAGACCGGAGTGAGCGAACCGTTTCTTACTGCAACGTCAAGACCTGCGCCTGTCTTTGTTGACCTTGTAATTATAAGGGAATACTGAACAGACTGTCCGACAGTCACGGTATCAGGTCCGGAAATAACGACTGAAACGCCTGTAGTTGCTGAAGAACCGTGGCATGAGCCGCATCCTGATGTTGAGGATTTTAAGGTTCTGCCGGTTCTGCCGTCAATATCACCGTAGAGATAGATACTTCCCGCTAAAAATATAAGCAGGAATAAAGCTGAAAGAAATTTCTTTGAGAAAGTTTTCATAGATTTGTTTTTTGAAATGTCATTACAGCAATTGTTATGCCTGATTTTTAAAAATTGAAATACAACTCAAATTAAATGTTTTCGAAAATCCGGTGTGGAGAAAATCAACAGTACATTTAGTAATTTAAATAAACTTCAGCAAACGTAATACAATAAACTGCATATCCGGTATTTGATGTTTGAATTCCGGGATTGTTTGTTTTTTACAGAAATCCGGACTAAAATTCAAATTTGTTAAGAAACCTGATTAAAATATAAGGACAGAAAATCAACTGAATATTAAATTTAATTTTCTTTATTTTTGAATATGACAGAAAATATTAAAATACTTGTGGTAGACGACGAAAAGAATTCCACAAAACTAATGAAAAAAGTTCTGGAGCAGAACGGATATTCGGTTGATGAAGAAAATGACAGTTTAAACGCAAAGGAAATTATCCAGACCGGAGAGTATGATATTGTTATTTCAGACATGCAGATGCCGGATCTGACCGGACTGGATTTACTGAAATCGAAGCCTGACGATGTATTGTTTATGCTCGTTACAGGATTCGGGTCAATTGATTCTGCGGTCGAATCAATGAAAAACGGAGCTTTTGATTATATAAGCAAGCCTTTTAACATAGATGAATTTGTAATCAAGGTCGGAAAAGCTGCAGACAACATCAGGCTTAACAAGCAGTTGAATTTACTGAAATCGCAGGTAAAGGAAGATTATTCTTTCGGAAACATAATCGGAAAAAGCAGGAAAATGATGAATGTTTTCGAACTTATAAAGAAAGTATCAAAAGCCAAGGTAAATGTTCTAATTGAGGGAGAAAGCGGAACGGGTAAAGAGCTTGTTTCAAGAGCGATACATTTCAACAGTTCGAGAAAAGAAGGTCCATTTATTGCGATAAACTGCAGCGCAATTCCTGATAATCTGCTCGAAAGCGAATTATTCGGACATACAAAAGGAGCTTTTACAGGGGCTACCGATTTTCAGCGGGGTGTATTTGAGCAGGCAAACGGAGGAACACTTTTGCTTGATGAGATTGCAGACATGCCATTTAACCTGCAGTCAAAATTACTCCGTGTTATTGAAGACTGGGAAATAAAACCGCTCGGAAGCGATAAAGTAAAGAAAATAGATGTAAGACTTATCTCGGCGACTAATCAGAATCTCCGGGATCTCATAAGCAGGAAAAGATTCAGGGAAGATTTATATTTCAGAATCTCAACGGTTTCAATGACATTGCCTCCTTTGAATGAAAGACGTGAGGATATACCATTGCTTACGGATCACCTTCTCAAGAAATTTTCTCAGAAATTCGGAAGAAATCTCTCAATTGATGCCGGCAGCATGGAATTGCTGATTAATAACAACTGGGCAGGAAACATCAGGGAACTTGAGAATGTCATAGAAAGGTCAGTAATTTCATCATCAACTGACGAACTTACAAAGAAGAGTTTCAGATTTCTGAATGAACAAAACGGAAATAACGGAAATGAAAATAAAATTACAATAAACGGCAGATCCGGGGACATAAAGGAGATGGAGAAGCTGTTTATATCAAAAGTTCTGGAAGAAAATAACTGGAATAAACTGAAAGCCTCGCAGATACTCGGAATTGACAGAAAGACACTTTACAAGAAGATTAAGGATTATGATCTTGAATAAGGGATGATTTTTAATCAAATCCGCATCTTTTATAATAAACTTCAGCCGGACGGAAACACCATTCAGATTAAACAATTTAGCAGATTTATCCGGTAATTGCTATTGTTCTTATAATCAACACAGTTATGTAGATTTATTCTACAAGTAATACATGATAATTATCTTAGACATTTAAATTCAGCTGTTTTTTGAAGAAAAATGCTGAATATGAGTGGCATACTTATTGTTAGTTAAATGTATTATTAAACATTTGCTGCAATGGAACAAAGACGAATTCATATATTGTGTCTGAAATCTGAAATTTGTTCATTAATAAAGAAAACGCTGACATTATCCGGATACGAAGTAACTTGTTCCGGAGGTGAAGAAATAAATGACAAAACAATCGAAGATATAAATGAAATGACGGAATGTCTGATAATTGATACAGACATTGATTACCGGATAAGGGAAAAGGCGAAGGAAAAATTCGGCGAAAAATCAATAATCTGTCTGCCTTCACTTGAGAGTGAAAGTATATTGGGTGCAGGCACCAAAAAAATATCAGAGCCGTTAAGACTCAGTGAATTATCCGAAGCAGTAAAATCCGTATTTAAAACAAGTTAATGCTTAAACAAAGCAGAAAAAATATTATATTAATTTCAGTATCGGTATTCTTAATCAGCCTTACGCTGACGGTTGCCGATAATTTTATTTTAAGCTATTCAAAAGATACTGAAACATGTCTGTCATGTCATGAAGACAAGGATCTGTCCATGGAAAAGGACGGAAAGAAAATTTCACTTTATGTAAGTCCCGATCATTATAAAAGTTCGGTGCATGCAGGAGCGGAATGCACTGACTGCCATCTGAATTACAATCCCGACGAAATACCGCATACAAAGAAAACCGAATCAGTAAACTGTAATTCCTGTCACGACAATACAGGCGGGCTTGAAAAGAGTGTTCATACGAATGTAAACTGCTACGAATGCCATACTAAACATGACATTAAGCCTGCAAAGGAAATGAGCAGGAATCAGAGCGAAAACTGTCTGAGTTGTCACAAAAATAAAAATGTCAGCAAGTTTTCCGAAAGCATACATGCTAAGAAAGATATTGGATGCAATGACTGTCATTCCGGCGGACATCTGACGAAAAACATAAAGAAAAGTGAAGTTTCCGCATTATGCGGTAAATGTCACAACAAATCTTCTTCAGCTTTTCAGAACAGCATACACCACACTGTATTAAAAGGCGGTAATAAAAATGCACCAGTCTGCACGGATTGTCACGGAGCTCATGAAGTCAGGATGAATAAAGTTTCGATACAGACAGAAGCCTGCTTAAAATGTCACCTTAATGAAAGTCTTTTTCCGGGTGAAGAGAAAGGTTCTGCGAAATTTGTAAAACAGTATAAGACCAGCATTCACGGCTCTATTCAGAAAGGTGAAAAAGAAGCTGCAGTCTGTGCAGACTGTCACGGTGATCACATGATTGACAGTCCAGATGATCCTACATCTTCCACCAAGCGGGCGAGACTGCTTGAAACCTGCGGCAAATGTCACAGTGAAGTTGTGGAGAAATTCAAGAAATCCAAGCACGGTCAGGAGCTTATGAAAAACAACGGAAAAGCCCCGAGCTGTACAGATTGCCACGGTGAACACGATATTAAATCAACGCTGCTGTCGGATGATTTTTCAAAAATAAACATAGCCGATAAATGTCTCAGCTGTCATAAAGACGGTAAGATTCCGCATAAAAATTACAAAGGCGAAGAAGAGCTTATATCCGGATATACAAACAGCGTTCATTATGAAGCACTGAAAAAGGGAAATCTTGAAGCACCTACATGTTCAGAATGTCACGGTGCGCATGAAATGGAATCAGCGGAAAACCCCGCATCTAAAATTTCCAAAAAGAATATGGCACAGACATGCGGACAGTCTAACTGTCACGCAAAACAGCTGAATAATTATACCGGCAGTGTTCATGAAAAAGGAGTTTCGGAAAACAACAAAGACGCTCCGACATGCAACAACTGTCACGGTAATCATGCCATTGTCACCAAAAAATCCGACGATAAGCTTGCTAAATCCAAGAGTCTGATTCAGTTATGTTCAAACTGCCATTCTTCCGTAGAGCTTACGGAACGAAACGATTTGCCGACAAAGGTAAGCGAGACATATAATGAAAGTTTTCACGGACTGGCAACAAGAGGCGGTTCATCTGAAGTGGCAAACTGCGAAAGCTGTCACGGATATCACAATGTAAAACCTTCGTCGGATACTTCTTCGACAATCAACAAGAAAAATTTACCGCAGACCTGCGGTAAGTGTCATCCGGGTGCGGCGCAGGTTTTATTTACATCAAAGATACATGCTACCGATGAAAGAAATGATTCTCCGTGGGTATTCCTGATTTCGAGATTATACCTGGCATTGATAATCGGACTGATCGGATTTATGGTTCTGCATAATGTGCTTGACTGGAGAAAGAAAGTTAAACTCAGAAATAAAACATGAAGAGTGAAGAAAAATATTTAAGAATGTCATTCAGTGAAAGGATTCAGCATTTTCTGCTGTTAACAAGCTTTATTGTGCTTGTATACACAGGATTTGCGCTGAAATTTCCTGAGGCGTTCTGGGTAAAATGGACAGCTTATATAATCGGCGAAAACGCATTTGAAGCCAGAGGAATAGTTCACAGAGTTGCTTCGGTGGTTCTGGTTGCGGTATCATTGTATCATTTGTATTATATTCTGTTTAATGAAAGGGGGAAGAAGCTTGTAAGGGATTTTCTTCCCGCAAAAAACGACATTACAGATTTCAGGGATTCATTAAAATACTTAGCCGGTAAAAGCGAAAACAAGCCGCTCTTCGGAAGATTCAGTTATATCGAAAAAATGGAATACTGGGCTGTTGTATGGGGAACTGTTATTATGGGTCTTACGGGAGTTATCTTATGGTTTGAAAATTTCTTTCTGAAATATGTGACAAATACAGGAATGGATATAGCTTCTACCATTCATTATTACGAGGCAATACTTGCAAGTCTTGCGATTGTAGTCTGGCATTTTTATTTTATTTTCCTGAATCCGGATGTATATCCGATGAACAAAGCATGGTTAAAGGGATATCTTTCCAGGGAAGAAATGGAAAAAGAGCATCCTCTTGAGCTTGCTGAATCAGAAGCACTCAAATCCGATGAAAGCAAAGTTTAATTTTTAATATAAAACATGGGTGAAAAAGAAAAAAAGCCGTTAAAAGAAAAAAAATATTTCAAGAATATCAGAGGATTCAAGAGATTCCTTCTGTTTTCAGGCATTTATTTATTTCTTTTTTTATTATTGTTTTCGGCAGCAGCGGAATATACTTCAAGACCGAGCTTTTGTCCTACGTGCCACTATATGGAAACATTTTATCAGAGCTGGAGGACATCTCAGCACAATAAAGTTGACTGTGTAGAATGTCACTTTGAGCCGGGGATATCCGGAACAATCAGAGGAAAGCTTAACGGACTTGTTCAGATAGTAAATTATGTTTCACTCTCTTACAAGAAAAGAAAACCCTGGGCTGAAATTCCCGACAATACCTGCGCAAGATCAGGATGTCACGAGAAACAGGCATTACAGGATTCTGTTTATGACTTCAAAGGAGTTAAATTCAATCACAAGAATCACCTTCAGGAACTCCGCAGAGGCAAGACTTTAAAATGCACAAGCTGCCATTCTCAGATTGTTCAGGGAACACATATGGAGGTAACCGAGTCTACATGTTTCAACTGTCATTTCAAAAAGTCGGATGATCCTGAACATAAATATGACAGACTGGCAGACTGCAGTACCTGTCACAGCTGGAAGGGTAAGACAAAGGAAGAAATGTCACTTTACAGATACGATCATACTGTAGTTGCAAACAATGACATTTCATGTCTCAGCTGTCATGCGTCTACTGTTGCCGGTAACGGAGAAGTAGGAAAGGAAAGATGCTTTCAGTGTCACTTTGAAAACGAGAAGCTGGAAAAGTTCAATGATACGGAGAAGATGCATGAAACACACATTAAAAAGCATTCTGTAAAATGTTATGTGTGTCACACACCGATTCAGCACAAAGTACAGAAAATTGATCCTAATTCACCTTCCGACTGCATAAGCTGTCACAGCAATTCGCATTCGAGTCAGGTAAATTTATACACCGGTGAGGGCGGATTCGAAGTTGAAAAGACTCCGAGCGTAATGTATTTAAACGGTATCAACTGCAAAGGGTGTCATATATTTCATGAAACAGATAAAAAGGATGTTGTAAGCACAAAAGCAGGTTCGTCTTCCTGCGAAAAATGTCACGGCAGCGGTTATGACAATCTTTTGAAACAATGGAGGACGGCATCAGAACAGAGACTTCAGACTATCAATTCAATTTACAGAACTGTTTCAAGCCAGGTAAACAATTCAAAAAGCAGCAATAAACCTGAAGCTGAAAAAACCCTGGATGAAGCTTATCATAATATCCGTATTGTAGAAACAGGCAAAAGCGTTCACAATGTCCTGTTTGCCGACAAGCTTCTCACATCCGCATATTCTCTTATGAAAAAATCTTTGACAATGGTAGGATCTTCGTCAGGGCTGCCGGAATTCAAGTCATCGTCGGAATTTATACCGAATGAATGTTACAATTGCCATTCGGGAATTCAGGAGATTTCCGTGAAGAAATTCGGAATGAACTTTTCGCATAATCTGCACATTGCAAAGAATAAGATTAATTGCGACAAGTGCCATTCAAATTCCCAGAAACACGGTGAACTTACAGTAAGCAAAGAGAGCTGCAACAACTGCCACCACTCTCAGAGCAAGAATGATGAATCATGCGTTTCTTGTCATAAATTTCAGGCTGAAGTATATAACGGTAATTATCTTAATAAAAAACAGCCTGATATCATGAAGGAAGCCGGTGCATCATGCGTCGACTGTCATATTGACGGAATGAAGGTAAACAAGCCTGACAACAAAATATGTCTGAAATGCCATGAAAGCGGATATGAAACTTCCATGGACGACTGGAAAAAAGATGTCAGTGATCAGAAGGCGGAATTATCTGAGTTACTTGCTAATGCACAGAATACTGAACTTACGAATGAACAGAGGGATGAAGTGAATGAAATCAGGAAGATTTACAATCAGATTAACTCTTACCCCAGTATTTATGTTCACAATTATGAGATGATAAGCACGGTATTGTCGGATTCAAGAAAGAAACTAAAAAGCTTTGTAAAATAAATAATAAAGATATTTTATTTTTAAATAGTTATTTTAACAAAAAACAAAAAGCAAACCATGAAGAAAAAAGTAATTTTAAGTGTTGTATCTGCGTTACTGGTTTTATCTGTTGTTTTAATACAGAATGAAACTTCAAATTCGCAGTCAACAGCAAAATATGTCGGAGTGAATACCTGCGTTGGTGCCTGTCATAAAACAGAAGCTCAGGGTAAGCAGCTTGACATATGGAAAGAATCGAAGCATTCAAAAGCATTTGAAGTGCTTCAGACTCCGGAAGCCGATAAAATAGCAACGGAGAAGGGATTTACGACTCCTGCAGCTGAAACAAAAGAATGTCTCAAATGCCATGTTCTCGGAAAAGAAATGGATGAAAGCGAATTTGAAACTTCTTTTGACAAGACACAGGGTGTTCAGTGCGAGACCTGTCACGGAGCAGGTTCCGAATACAAAAAGCTCAGCATTATGAAAGATAAGGACAAAGCTGTTGCAAGCGGACTTGTCATTCATACTGAGAAAGAAGCTTTCTGCACGCATTGTCATAATTCTGAAAGCCCAACTTTTAAGGAATTTAAGTATGATGAAATGTGGGAAAAGATAAAACATCCGATTCCCGCAAAAGAATAAGTAATAAAAGCGTTTCGATTTGTTTTAAAATTTTTTAATTGAAAACCAGATTTTGTTGTGATTAAAAAATGTTTAAATACATTAAGTAATAATTTAATTAAAGCTGTCCTGAAGGTTACCGGGACAGCTTTATTTATTATGATAGTATGCTCCCATACTTTATATGCACAAACTGCTCATAAGTATGTCGGAGTCAGTACATGCGCGGGTATTTGTCACAAATCAGGGTCACAGGGAAATCAGTACGGGATATGGAAAGATTCCAGGCATGCGCAGGCATATCTGACATTGCAGACAGAAAAAGCAGACAGCATTGCTTTATCAAAAGGTTTTAATACTTCAGCCGCAGAGACTCAGGAGTGTCTGATATGTCATACAACGGGAAAGAAAATCAATGAAAATGAATTCAGGGCTTCATTTGATCTTTCGCAGGGAGTTCAGTGTGAAAGCTGTCACGGCGCAGGTTCATCTTATTCCAAGCTTTCAGTGATGAAGAATACTGATCTTGCGGTTAAAAACGGACTGATAGTAAATAAGGATAAAAAAGCATTCTGCATAAAATGTCATAATTCATACAGTCCGACTTATTTTGAATTCAATTATGATCCGATGTGGGAAATGATAGCACATCCAAAATCTAAAGAATAGTTTAATATTATGAAAACTAAATACAAAATTCTTTTGGTTCTGCTTTTTACGGCTTCAGTAATAAATGCTCAGTCGCTAAATATGAGACTCAGCACTTATTTTTACAGCTATGAAAGAGCGGACAGCATAAACAGTGATCTAAAGACATCACACCTTACCGGTTACCAGAATCTGCTTATAGATTTCTCAAAAGACAAATGGAGTTTTAATACACTTATGCAGACAGAGGAAGATGTTTATAACATAAACGGAAAAGGTTTCGGTTACAGTTTTTATAATTTGTATTTAAAAGGATCCAATCTTTTCAACGTACTTGATTTAAAACTCGGCAGGCAGTATTTATTCATGGGAGTCGGGAAAGGCGCGATGGACGGGCTTATGCTCAAATTAAAACTCGGAAAAAACAAAGAGTATCAGATCAGCGGTTTCGGAGGAGCGCTTACGCCTCTTAATTATGAATTTACCGGATACGAACAACTGGACAACAATTACATAATAGGTGGAGCGTTTGCCTGGTACGGAGTGCGTGATTTGTCGGCGACACTCAGTTATATGAACAAGCATTATCAGCCGCAGGCATATAATACAGTAAGAATTGACAGCATGAACAATGTCGAGAATGTTTTTATTGATTTTGATTCTCCTGCCGATCAGCTTATCGGGCTGGACATGAATTATTCTTATTTAAAAAAGCATTTCTTCTTCGGGAAGGCTTATTTTGACATTAACAACAATGTTTTTTACAGAGGTCTTCTGAATGCAACATTCGGAGTAACCGATAAGATGAAATTCACGGCTATGTATGAATACAATGAGCCGCAGATCAGCTATAATTCTATATTCTGGGTGTTTAATCATAATCAGAATCAGCAGATTGGCGCAAGCGTTGATTACGGACTGGATTACGGAATAAATATATTCGCGGCTGCATATGATGTGATTTATGATGATGATAACTCGCTGAAATTTCAGATCGGATTAAATAATCCGAGCTACGGTATTTCATACACGCTTTACACTGGTTATGCAGGCGAGTCAAACGGATTTAACGGTTATTATTACAGAAGTCTCATTGATTCAAAACTGTCGTGCAATGTCGGTCTTAATTATTCATATTACAGCATAGGCGACTATTCGGATGAAAAGGAAAATGCATTCAGCGGACTGCTCGGATTTACATACAGGCCGTCGCCGCAGATCAGCATAGATCTTCAGGGTCAGCTGCTTTCAAATGCCGTGTACAAGTATGATTCAAGGATACTTTTCGGACTGAATTACTGGTTATTCAACAAGTTTTAATATTTTATAAAAATATAATCTCATGAAGATTACAAAATTTTATTTACTGTTCACCGGCTGTGTGATAATTTTTCTTTCAAGCACTGCTTATTTTCTGAAGGATGAAAATTTTCAGGACAGGAAAGACATACTGTACTCTGCGGATAAAATTTACGACAACAGCAAGATTATCAAGTTTGATCATAAACTTCACACTGTAGATGCCGGAGTAAAATGCGAAGACTGTCATACAGCCGTGACAAAATCTGCTTCGTCTAAAGACAATCTTCTCCCGAAAAAGAAAGACTGTGAATCCTGCCATGACGTAAAGGACGAGAAGCAGTGCGGATTGTGTCATTACAATAAACCGTACAAGAAACTTAAAGCATCAAACCGCGAACTGAATTTTTCACATGTTCAGCACATAAAAGGCAAGCAGTGCACGGATTGCCACAAGGATCTTGATAAAGTCAAGCTTTCAAAGGAAAGTGCTGCGGGATTTCCTTCAATGGAAAGCTGTTACAAGTGTCATAATAATAAGAAAGCGCCGAACGACTGCGAATCTTGTCACAGAAATCTTTCAAACCTTACTCCTAAGAGTCATCTGAAATCGAATTTTCTGAATGAGCATACATCAGCGGGAGTTGCGGAAAAAAACAACTGCATGATGTGTCACAGCGATAATTTCTGTCAGGCATGTCACAGTCCTTTAAATTACTCGGGCGACAATCAGCCGGATGATTTTTATGCTCCTTATTATACAAAGGAAACAGGAACGCGGATTGACAGGGAAGATTTGCAGAAACTGACACTTGCGCATGATCTGAATTATAAATTCACACACGGACTTGATGCCAATCAGAAGTCTTTCGAGTGCAAGACCTGTCACAGTCCGGTGACATTCTGCGCTTCATGTCATCAGAACGGTGGAGACCTTATAACGGGAATTGCTCCACTCAGTCATCAGCAGCCAAATTTTACGACAATCGGAGTAAATACAGGAGGCGGTCTGCATTCTGAACTTGCACAGAAGGATATTGAATCATGTCAGTCCTGTCATGATGTGCAGGGAAGCGATCCGACATGCGTAAAATGTCACTTTGATAATGACGGTGTACAGGGTACAAATCCCAAAACACATATTTCGGGATTTTTAAAAGATGAAAAAGGTCTATGGCATGAAACCCAGGGAGCTGTATGCTATTCCTGTCATAATGATCCGAATGCCCGTCCGGACGGAATTCCGGGAGTCGGATTCTGCGGTTACTGTCACGGTAGCGATGCTGACAGAAGAAGATGATAAAGCTCGCACTGGCATGGTTAAAACGAATGAGTATTAAAATTAAATAAATTTTTTAAATGGTTTTCATTTAAATTATGAAGAAGATAAACATTTTTTACATCTTATTTTTCATTGTCATCATTGCCTCGCTTTCTTATGTAGGGTGCAGTGAAGTGCAGGACAATCTGGTGGAAGCGCCGAACATTGACAGCTTGCATCCGCCGGGATGGGCGGATACTGATTCTCCGAATTTTCACGGGCAGTATATTTATGACAATAAACAATGGAATCTGATTCTTTGTCAGAACTGTCACGGAAGCAATTATCAGGGAGGAACCGCAGGTTCAAGCTGTCTTACATGTCATACTTCATCCGGCGGTCCGCAGAACTGCAGATTATGTCACGGCGGTGCTTCCGGACATTCATATCCGCCGAAAGCACTTAACGGAGAAACAAGCGTAAGCTATATCGGAGTCGGAGTTCATCCTAATCATCTCGACTCGACACAGTACTCGGCTGAAGTTCCGTGCGGCGAATGTCATACACCTCTCGAAGGAGGATTCAGCAGTCCTGCACATATTGGAAATGATCCCGACGGCATTGCCGATATAAACTTCGGTGCGCTTGCAAATACAGTCACAACTTATGACGGAGGAGAGTTTGTTCCGAATCCTGTATGGGACAGAAACACAGCAACATGTTCAAATTCATACTGTCACGGATATTTCAAAGACGGAAATCTTGATGCTGCTCCGGTCTGGACAAATCCGGAAAGCGTAAAATGCGGTTCCTGTCACGGTGATCCGGTAACGGGTAATCCTAATCCGATACCAAACGGCAACTTCTTCCATCCGCATTTTTCCAATTTCACGATAAATACATGTTACGAGTGTCACGGGCTTGTAATAAACAACGCAGGTGTGATTATTGACAAGACAAAGCACGTTAACGGAGTTGTAAATTTCAACAGCAGATAAAAATTTTTAATCTTTAATCATGAAAATTCCGGAGTCTGAGTTCAGGCTCCGGTTTTTTATTTCCGGTTATATAACAGTATCATTCAAATCCGAATCTGTATATTGTTTTTTAAAATTAGTTCTGATAGTTTGTTTAAAAATATTTCCTGCAAAACACCCTCGCATTATACAGAGTTTAAATTTATTTATATTCAGTAAATGGCAATAAGAAGTTTAATATACCTGTTACTTGGATTAGTGTCTTATTCCTGCTTTTCAACCAGTCTGAATAAACCTCTGGAAGTAAATGAAAAAGAAGACTGGCTGATGATAGGAGGGAATCCGGAAAAAACAAACATTTCAAAGTCACCCGACGCTTTAAATCCGCCGTTTAAACTTTACTGGCAGTATAATGTAGACGGAGGTCTGGCAAGAAACTGTCTTTCCGCAAGCGATGCCGTGCTTTTCGTGAGCACGCTCAATGAAGAGCAGTATTCTCTTGATATATTCAGCGGCAAAAGCCTTGGCAGAATAAATACGCACGGTGCTTCATTTTCAACTCCACTGGTTTTTAAAAATAATATTATCCTTTGTTCATCCGGAGACAGGGACAGCAGAATTTTCAGTTATAATCTTATCATCGGAGAAAACATGTGGAAAAGAAACGTGAAATGGGTAGAGTCTTCGCCGGTGCTGAAAGATAACAGTATTTTAGTCAGCAATACAAGCGGCGAACTTTATAAACTGAATGCTTCAACGGGAAGTATAGCCTGGAAAGCAAAGACGGGAAAGAGATTAAGTTCATTTTACACAAGCCCGGCAGTCTCGGATGACAATGCTTTTCTCGGAAGCAATGACAGTTATATGTATGCTTTTGAACTGAAGCACGGAAAACTGATATGGAAATTCAAAACCGGAGGTCCGGTCTTTTGCGATGCCGCTTTATTTAACGGAAGATTATACTTCGGTTCCGATGACAGAAATTTTTACTGCATGGATACATCAGGCAATCTGATCTGGAAAAAATTTTTAAATACAAAATATCTTTCCTCACCTACATTTTACAGAGAAACCGTTATCATATCCGGAATTGACGGAAATGTATATTCGCTTGACACTGCAGGAGGAAACATTAAATGGAAGTTCGGTTCATACGGTACTATTTCCGCGTCTCCGCTGCTTCACGGTGATAAAATATTCATCGGTTCCTATGATAAGAACTTCTATTGCTTAAATGCCGAAAACGGGAAGGAACTTTGGAAATATTTATGCGATGCCCGGATACATACAAGCGCCGTAATCTGGAAGGAATATATCTTTGCGGCGAGTGATGATAAATACGTTTATTGCTTTAAATAATTCTATCTTTGTTTATGCTGTCACGGAATATAATATTACTGCTTATAACTCTCTTTTCAATCGCGGCATATTCACAGCACGATCCGGAGAATTTGACGGATTCGGTCAGAACTTCCGCCGACACATTGACATCAGAAGATTCGGTTAAGAGTTTCGGAATCAGTATCTATTCGAATACAGAAAATGCCGAAGTTTATATTGACACATTTTTAATAGGCAGGACTCCGCTGATAAATTACATTATAAAGGAAGGTGAATATAAATTTAAAATTATGAATCCTGCATCCGAAGTTCTCTGGCAGAATGATAATATAACAGCTGATGTCAGAATTACCCGTGACACGGTGCTTAACCTCAATTTCAGATATTATTATTTTTTCAATTCAGAACCGTTTAATGCGCAGATATTTTATAAAGACTCACTTCTGGGATTTACACCGTACAGAAATCTGCTTGACACAAAGCTGAACGGTAATCTTGTATTCAAGAAAGAAAACTACTTTGATTTTATATATGATTTCAGAAATTATAACTACAAGACGGGAGCATTTGTAAAATTGATTCCGCTTAATCCGGGAGTAACCGATAATGTTGTTTACAAAAACAGGGGGACTCAATTTAAAACAAAACGCAGTCTTTTTCCTGTGCTCGGACTGGGATTAGCTTCGGTAACCGGAGCGGTTTTCTGTTACAATTTCAAGAACACTTCAAACGCAGCTTATGCAAATTATCTTTTAACAGGAAACAGGGAGAAACTTGATGAATCGAATACATACGACAGGTATTTTATTGCGACACTTATACTGATGCAGGCAGCAATAGGAGGACTGATTTACTTTTTGTTTTTTGACTGAAATCAGTCTGCTATCTTGATGACCTCAGAAGGCTTCACGAAAAAATTTCTCCAGATAATTGCTGCTATAATAATCAGAGAGCCGGCAATGGAATACACCGTCGGAACTTCACCTACGCCGAGAAAGACCCAGACAGGATTTAAGATCGCTTCAAGCATTGCAATAATCATGGATTCGGTTGCGGAAATATATCTGATGCCTTCGTTAAAAATTATATAGCTGATACCGATTTGAAATACACCCATGAACAAAAGAATCACCAGCTGTGTTGATTCTATGATCAGTTTATCATAAACAGCCGGAAGGCAAAGAAGGCATACTAGAATGTTTCCGGCAATGATGTAAATAATCGTACTTTCGCTTTTATGAATCTGCTTTTTCCATTTTAAAAAAAGAGAGAAAAGCGCGAAACAGATCCCGGATGATATTGCAAAAAGATTACCTTTAACGGAGGAAAGATCAAGCTTGCCGAAAAAGAAAAGCACCATACCGATTAAGCAAAAAATCAGGGCTGTCAGATTTTTCTTTTCGAATTTTGTTTTCAGAAAAACGGGTTCAAGTATAAGAAGATATACAGGAGCAGTGAACTGAAGAAATATCGCATTCGCGGCAGTAGTAAGCTTAGTCGCAACAACAAAAAGAATAAGTATAAGTGCATAGGAAACGCTGCATAGAACCGAGACAACACCGAATTCAAACTTCAGATCAGTTTTTCTAATATAGGAAATTATTAAAATTGTAATTGCCGCGATAAGCGACCGGTAAAAGGAAATCTGAAATGCATCAAGCTTCAGAACTTTTATGAATAATCCGCCCGAGCTCCACATCAGAGCCGCAAAGCTTATATAAATCAAACCTTTTTTATGCTGCGGAATCCGCGAAAGCAGACTATCTTTCATAATTCCGGTTTGTGAAGACCATAAGCTGAACTTACTTTAAATTAATTCTTACTTCTTCTCTTCAATGATCCATTAAATTCTTTTCAGAAATTTTTTAAAAAAAGGAGAGGATCAATAAGAATAAAATTATTCAAACAAAAACAATTCTTTCAAAAAATCTCATTTTGCTTTTTCAAGTTTCTTACCTGTCTCTTCAAGCATAATACGCGTCATTTTTTCAAGGTCGTATTCATGCTTCCAGTTCCAGTCATTTCTAGCGACACTGTCATCAATGCTCTGAGGCCATGATTCGGCAATTGCCTGCCTGAAATCAGGTTTATAGGTTATTTCAAATCCCGGAACGGATTTTTTGATCTCATCCGATAATTCCTTCGGGTCAAAGGTTATTCCACTGATATTATAACTTGAACGAATTGACAATTTATTTTCATTTGCCTCCATTAATTCTATGGTTGCGCGGATGGCATCAGGCATAAACATCATCGGAAGTTTCGTGTCAGGTTTCAGAAAACATTCATATTTTCCTTTTTCAACGGCGTCATAAAAAATCTCAACCGCATAATCCGTAGTTCCGCCGCCGGCTTCGGTTTTGTAACTTATCAGTCCCGGATATCTGATGCTTCTCACATCGAGAGAAAATCTTTTATAATAATATTCGCACCATCTTTCTCCGGCAAGTTTGCTTATACCGTAAACTGTATTAGGTTCGGTGAAAGTAAGCTGAGGAGTATTGATTTTAGGAGTTGTAAGACCGAATACTGCAATAGAACTCGGCCAGAAAATCTTTTTCACGCCGACTTCTCTTGCAAGGTCAAGTATATTAAGCAGACTTCTCATGTTAATATCCCAGGCCTGAAGCGGCAGCCTTTCTGCATTTCCGGATAAAACTGCAGCGAGCAAATAAATCTGCGTTATCTTATACCGGATTACAAAATGTATGAGCCGTTTTTCATCCATTACATCAAGTATCTGAAAAGGTCCGCTTTTCTTTACGTCTTTCGGTGCATCTTTAATATCAGTTGCATACACATTCGAATCTCCGTATACATTTCTTAATGCAAGCGTAAGCTCGGAGCCTATCTGACCTGCCGCTCCGATTACAAGAATTTTTTCCATTTTTGGTTTAAGTATGTTTTTCTTAAAGTCTAAAAACCCGAAGAATATCAGCTGAATAAATCTTTACATAAAATATACTGATTTTTGTACAGTAATGAAAAATCTATGAAACTACGGGTATTTGAAGCCGGTAAAAATTATTTTGGATCAAGTTTTTTTATTATTTCTTCCTGTTTCTGAATTTCAATATCAGTAAGCGGAATGCCTTTCTGTATTTTCTGCTGTATCTGAGAATAAGGCATCCAGACTTCTTCTATCTGCTGAACTTTCCTGTCGTCTTTAAGATGATCCACTCCTGCATTAAACTTTCCCTGTTTGAAAATTCCGAGCGCTTTCTGATAAGCGTCAATGGACAGGTCATACTGCTGAAGCGAGTTGAATGCTCTTCCCATATACATATAAGCTTCTCCGAAATCCGGATTTTCAGAAATCGCTTTCTGAAAATTAGGAATGCATTCACTGTATTTCTTTTCCTGAAACATCTGCACTCCCTTATCATAACTTTCTTTTCCTTTTGAAGAACAGCCGGCGATGACAAATAATAAAAGTATTATAAAAACCTTTTTATTTAACATGTTTTTAAAATAATTAATAATTAATAGCTTGGTTATTTAGTATCTTTTAAAGCTTTATTGCAGATTCTGTAAATCTCATAATTTTAAAAAAAAATCTTGATTCCTGATTCTCAACTATTATTTGACACAACCACAACATCCGGTTTTACTTCTTTTTTCGGTATCAGCGCCGGCCAGTATGCAACCACTTCAGACGGTTTCGGTCTTCCACCGGCAAAACCGGTGACTCCCGGAGGACCTGTCAGAATTAACGGAGCTATTTCCATTCCGAATCTTTCTATTGCCTTTCTGTCCTGTGATCGTACTCCGATTCTCAGGACAACTTCATTCAGTTCGTCAAATGTTTTTGCCAGCGGACCGTGACATGCATTGTAACCCTGAAACTCTGTTCTGACCTCGTCAAATTTCAAGCCCAGATCATTTAACCTTAACCTTAAAATCCCGTCAGCGGCTTTTGCCTTTTCAAGCGCATCAGGCCATGAATAAGTAAGAGAACCGAATGCACTGTATCCGTCCGAATAAGACATTGACACTTTATAAAATTCCGTAGAAGGAAATCCTTTTACATCATAAACCCTTACTCTGTTTTCGCCGTTATCTTCAAGCTTTATGGAAGTAAAATCAGCAATGCAGTCGGGAGTGATATAATCTTTCGGATCACCGATTTCATAAACGAGCTGCTCGCTGACAGTTTCGACGCTAACTCTTCCTCCGGTATTTTCATGTTTTGTAATAATGACTTCACCGTCAGGGAAAGCTTCCGCAATCGGAAATCCGATTCGTGCAAGATCCGGAATGCTTTTCCAGTTGCCGAGAAAATTTCCCCCGCTTGCCTGACCGCCGCATTCAAGTATATGACCTGCAACGGTTCCCGCAGCCATCAGATCCCAGTTATTCATATCCCAGCCGAATTCATAAATCATCGGAGCCAGTGTCAGTCCTGTATCGGTAACTCTGCCGGTTATTACAATATCAGCTCCCTGTTTCAGGCATTCAACGACAGGAGCAGCGCCGAGATAAACATTTGCGCTCAGAATTCTGCTGCGCACAGACTTAACGCTTTCTCCTGATTCCATATTTTTAAGCTCGATGCCCCGGGATACAAGTTCGTCTATATTATCAAGAATATTGTCTCCCAGTACAATACCGATTTTCAGATTTTTTATTCCGGTTTTATTAGCAACGGCAAAAATCGCATCACGGCAGGCAACAGGATTAACCCCGCCGCCGTTTGTAATTACTTTAATATTTTTTTCCTTTATGACAGGAAGAAGCCTCTCCATAAGAGGCGGAATATCACGCGCATATCCGAGATTCGGATCTTTGAGTTTTTGTTTCTGCAGAATGGACATTGTAACTTCGGCAAGATAATCCATCATTATATAATCAACGGGACCTCCGGTTGCCTGTTTAAATGGAGCATCTACAAGATCTCCCCAAAAACCCTGTCCGGAGGCAATGCGAATTTTTTGTTTCATTTAACTGATTAATGTTTTTACTGAAAGCTTTAATCATTATGAAAGTAGCAATGAAATCAGCTAAAGCGAATAAATTTACTCCAAATTACTCAATTTAATTTTGTGTAACAATTTAAAAGTTGAAGTAATACCCGGATTGAACATTAAATTCTGCTGACGAAAGACAAAAATACATTGATTTGGTATTGGAATTGTTTTTGGATTTCTAATAAAGTTCATCATAATTAATTTTATACAATAAAAGCAGTGATTAATTAAAAAAGGACAGGAAATGAAAACTGCTTTTGAATTTTTCAGAGACAGTTTTTTAAAAAAATTAAATTTTAAAAATCATGAAACAATTAATAATAATGGTTTCATTGATTTTGTTCGGTTTATTTCCTCTGATAAAAGATAATCAACGGGAGAAGTCAAACCCGGCTGATAACAGCAAATCCCTGAGCCTGACTTGTCCCGATTACCTTCCTCAAAAGAACGACATCAATCTAACCTCAGATTTTATCAAGCAATTTAAAGAAGCCGGGGAAGCCGGCATTGACCGGAACAGTGAAGCATTAAATAATATACGGCTTGAAGAATACAGTATTAAATACAGCGAAAAAGCCCGAGCTTTTCAGTCGTCCAACAGGGCTAATAATATTAACTTTACATATGAAAGCAACGGCTTTACTGCGGAGACACGACAGACAACGATTCCACTCTTTGATGTGAATGACCTTACGCTTAATGAAAATGAAAAAAAGTATAAACATGCCGAAGACTGGAGTGTTGAGCTGATAATTGAAAGTGAAAAGTTAAATGCTGAAAGCGGAGAAATGCATGTTTCGGGAAACAATGCATGGACAGAAAACGATAAGATAAGAATTGATTATACAAATACTGCTGAAGGGATGCGTCAGGATTTTATCGTAAAGGAAAAACTGACCGGAAAAGATGGTTTGCAGCTGCTGATTAATGTGAAAACAAATCTGAAGATTATAGTCAGCAATGATGCGGTTACATTCAGTTCGAAGACTGACGGTACGGACAGGATGAAGTATACTGCGCTGAAAGTTACAGATGCAGACGGTAAAATACTGGATGCATATTTCGAGAAAAAAAATCCGGTACAGTTTGCGATAGTTGTAGATGACAGAGATGCCGTATATCCTGTGACTGTTGATCCGCTGGCGCTGAATTCTGACTGGGAAGTTGTATGTGATCAGCGATGGAGCAGATACGGCGACGGAATTACATCGGGTGATATTAACGGTGACGGATACGATGATGTGGCAGTAGGAGCGCCTGCATATGAACCCGGCGGGGCTGTATTTATTTATTTTGGTTCTGCAACAGGTCCGTCATTACATGCTGACAGGATATTATACGGCACAGGAATCGGCTTTGGTAATCGTATTAACTGCAATGGCGATATTAACAATGACAACTTCTGTGATCTAATAATCGGAGATCCGTTTATCGGCGGAGGGATAGTATGGATATATTATGGTTCACCGACCGGTGTATCTGATTCGGTAAAAAGCCAGTTACAATCGATTTCAGGCATGAACTTCGGATACTCTGTATCAAACGCAGATGTCAACGACGACGGATATTCTGATGTGATTGCAGGTTATCAGGCTGAAGCAGATAATAGACAGATCGGAGCTTTAGTATATCTTGGATCAGCTTCAGGCATTAATGTTCAGCCTGCCTGGACTGCGTCAGTTCCTGCTGGCACAAATTATGTTGGATTTTTCTGGGCTGTATCGAGTGCAGGAGATATTACTAATGACGGATTTCAGGATATTATTGTCGGAACATTTTCAGGATATGCACTGATATACTTTGGGGCTGATAACAAAGGGATGTATGAATCTGCGGATATTATTCTATCACAACCCGATAACTATTTCGGTTATTCAGTGTCATCTGCTGGTGATATTAATTCCGATGGATTTGATGATGTTGCAATCGGTGCCAGTTATTCTGCTTTTTTATATTACGGAACACAAAACGGATTGAATATAAACTTCAGCTTTCTGAACAATGGTGCATACCATACTTCATCTGCAGGTGATTTCAATGACGACGGATACGGAGATTTGATCACAACGGATTTTGGCAGCGGTATATATCTGTATTTCGGATCATCCTCAGGAATAAAGTCAAGTTCTTATGTTTTTGTTGACCGTGCTACGAACATTTCAAACGGAGACATTAACGGTGACGGAATTACCGATATAATCGGTGCAACTGAACCTCGGGCTTTCGGATTTTACGGTTCGGCAGATAAAGTAAACACTTTTTACTTAACTCCTGAAGATACAGTACTTGAGCCTTATCCCGGAACTGAAATTTGTCTTACTGCAGTTGTCAGAAGCCAGTATGATTTACCTATGTCCGGTGTAAATATAAATTATTCAATACACGGGAATAATTCAGGTTCAGGTACATCTGTGTCAGACAGTAACGGCATAGCAAAAATTTGTTATCTCTGTAATTCAACTATGACAATCGGAATAGACACAATTACAGCATCAGCTGCAGATAAAACAGATACAGCATATGTATTCTGGGATTTACCAATGCCTGTTGAACTGTCAACATTTACTTCAACTGTCTCAGGAAGAGATGTAACTCTCAACTGGTCGACAACATCAGAATTAAACAACTCCGGATTTGACATAGAAAGATCTTCAACTGAAAACCTGTGGGTCAAAGCCGGATTCGTCAAAGGTCACGGAACAGTTTCACATACGGTCAGTTATTCATTTACAGACAATAATCTTTCGACCGGTGTTTATAAATACAGACTGAAACAGACAGACTTCAACGGAAACTTTGAATACTTCGAACTTGCTGGAGAAGTCAGCATCGGCATTCCGGATAAGTACGAACTTTCGCAGAATTATCCTAATCCGTTCAATCCGGTTACGAATCTGGAATTTGGGATTTCGAAACCGGGGTATGTATCAATAAAAATTTATGATGACTTAGGAAGAGAATTAGTTGCTTTAGTCAATGAATTTAAAGAACCCGGATATTACAATGTTAAATTCGATGCAGGCAATCTTTCAAGCGGAACTTATTTTTACAGAATGACAGCGGGAGATTTTGCTGCGGTAAAGAAGTTTGTGGTTCTAAAATAGTGAATGATGAACATGCAACGGTGAATATTGTGATATAAACAGCAAATGAAATGAATCAGTATATGATCCTTATTTGATGAAGATATTTTTTTAAAAATTATTAAACAAACAATCATGAAAAAGTTAGTTATAATGGTTTCATTGATTTTGTTTGGCTTTTATCCCTTCAAAGATAATCAAAGTGAGAAAACATACTTAGCCGATAATGATAAACAACTAAGTCTGCATTGTCCTGATTACCTTCCCACTAAGCTTAATATCAATGCAACCTCAACATTAAACAAGCCTGCATCGGAAACCGAAGTAATTAATAATGACTGGTACTCCGAAGCAATAAATAATATCCGGCTTGAAGAGTACAATATAACTTACAACGAAGATATAAAATCTTTTCAGTCGCCGAACAGGGCGAATAATATCCGCTTCATTTATCATGATAACGGATTCACTGCAAAGACAAGAGAGACACAGATTCCTTTATTTGATGTGAATGACAAAACTCTTCGTGATGAAGAGAAAAAATACAAAAAAGTTGAAGAATGGAGTATTAAGTTGAAAGTTGACGGATTTAAAAGTAAAAAGCTTCAGGTTTCCGGTAACAATGCATGGACGGAAAATGAAAACCTTAGAATGGATTATACAAATTCATCGGAAGGCATGCGACAGGATTTCATTGTCAAAAACAAACCGTCAAATGAAGAGAAACTTAATCTGATTTTGAATGTCAGTACAAAGTTAAAAATGTCTGTAAGTAATGAAGCAATTACATTTATATCAGAGAAAGACGGAAAAGAAAAGATGAAGTATGCTTCATTGAAAGTTTCAGATGCGACGGGGAAAAAGCTTGATGCATATTTTGAAAAAAAGAATTCGAAAAAATTTGCGATATGTGTGAATGATGTTGATGCCGAGTATCCTGTGACTATTGATCCGCTGTCGAGTTCACCGGATTGGAATTCAACAAATCCTGACGGGTGGAACGGTAGTTTTGCATACTCTGTCGCATCAGCCGGTGATATAAATCTTGACGGATATTCCGATATAATAATTGGAAATCCTGAACATTACGGAGGAAATAACTTTGAAGGAAAAGCATTTGTATTTTTTGGTTCACAAACAGGATTGCCGGTAAACGCTGGCTGGACCTATGAAAGTAATATTGCAAATTCATACTTCGGTTATTCAGTTGCATCTGCAGGTGATGTAAACGGAGACGGATTCTCCGACATTATAGTCGGTGCTCCGGGTTATTCTGATGGTGAAAACAAAGAAGGGAGAGTTTATGTTTTTTTCGGTTCTCATAACGGCTTAAAAGATACAGCAGACTGGGTATATGAGAGTAATAAAATAAATGCTGAAACAGGCAGTGCAGTTTCTACTGCAGGTGATTTTAACAGAGACGGATATGACGATATTATTGTTGGTTCTCCTAAATACTGGAATCATACTTATAATGCTGCTGTTGTCGGAAGAGTTGATTTATTTTTAAGCTCTGCAACAGGTCCTTCAAACACACCTGATTATACATTTAAGAACTTACTGGATGGAATTACGGGAATGGGTAATTCAGTAGCAAGTGCCGGTGATGTCAATGGTGACGGTTATGATGATGTTATAATAGGCGAACACTGGTGGCCACCTCCGCCGTCTTCAGATGCAGCAGGTGATTACGTTGAAGCAAGCGGCCGGGCAAGTGTAGTTTATGGCGGCGGGAATTGTTGCGGCTGGAGTCAGACAGGCGAGATGACTTATTCGGATTTTGGTTTTTCCGTTTCATCCGCAGGCGATATAAACAATGACGGATATGATGATGTTTTAATTGGTTCTCCGGGTTTTCGCGACGGAATATTTCCAACCGGAAAATCATACCTTTATCTTGGTTCATCATCCGGATTGCAGAACACTCCGGTCTGGACAGCAAGTCATTTAGAAAATGATTTTGGCCGAACTGTATCATCAGCTGGAGATCTAAACAGCGATGGGTTCAGTGATGTTGTAATTGGAGCTTATTACTGGTACTGGGATGGCGAAGTATTTGATCCCCATTCCCCGAAAACAGCAGGCATATATGTTTATTACGGATCTTCAGTCGGATTATCTTCAGGTTATAACTGGAGATACCAGATTGGTTCAAGTCAATTGGGCATAACAAAATTAACCGCAGCTTCAGCCGGAGATGTAAACGGAGACGGATATTCTGACTTGTTAACAGGAGTTATGCAGTTTCAAATTAATCTGCCTTATTATGAATATTTTCCTAATCATAAAGCGAATCTTTTTTACGGAGGTCCTACAGTTCCTGCATTTTCACCACAATGGACTTCATCTTCTGATCAGAGTGATTCGGAATTCGGATTTTCTGTTTCAGGAGCAGGAGATGTTAATAATGACGGATTTGATGATGTAATTATTGCAGCTCCGAAATATGATAATGGTCAGACTGATGAAGGTAAAGTTTTTGAGTATCACGGTTCTTCAGCAGGTTTGCATAATATTCCTGATTGGACTTCAGAAAGTAATATTGAACTGGCACAGTTTGGATTCTCAATTTCAAATGCAGGTGATGTTAATAATGACGGCTATTCCGATATAATAATCGGAGCTCCGAAAGCCGGTAAAGCTTTTGTGTATCATGGTTCATCCGCAGGGCTTCTTAATTCTCCGAACTGGACGGGAAATTCCTATTCCGCTAATCACGAATACGGAACATCAGTAGCGGATGCAGGCGATGTAAACAATGATGGGTATGCCGATATAGTTGTAGGAACTTATCCTTTTGAAATATATAACAGTCACAATGTTGGAGCTTTTGTTTATTTTGGATCTGCAGCAGGTATTAACAGCACAGAACCATCCTGGACTGCAAGCAGACCTTCTGCAGGTCAGAAATTCGGACAAATAGTTTCTGCAGCCGGCGATGTAAATAATGATGGATTTGATGATGTTATGGTAGGAGATGTTAGCAGTGATAACGTATTTGTTTATTATGGTTCAGCTTTGAGAGGAATGTTTGATCCTGAAAACTGGTCAACCGGAGGGTCGAGAGGTTTTTCATTTTCAAATGCAGGTGATGTTAACGGCGACGGATTCGGTGATATAATAATCAGCGATATCTGGTCTAATAAAGTAGATGTATATCACGGCTCATCAACTGGATTAAGCACTGCAAGCAACTGGACTTTAAACACACATGTATTTAATGAAACATTTGTTTCATCTGCCGGTGATTTTGATAATGACGGGTATGATGATGTTTTGATTGGATTGTACGGTGAGCCTGCAAATTTGTATAAAGGATCAGCGAACGGACTTGGGAATAATTCGAGTTTATCAATGAATATAAACACTAATTCAGTTTCAGATGCAGGTGATGTCAACGGAGATAATATCGATGACGTTATTATCGGAACCAGAACAAATTATGCAGCTGTCTTTTATGGTTTTGGAAATCATGTTTCTTATATTCACCTGACACCAAGACTGATCTATTTAGTAATTAACTCTGAACATTGCATTAATGGTCTTGTTAAAAATCAGCTTAATCAACCATTACGGGGTGTAAGTGTAAAATATTTTATCAAAGGCGCAAATCCTGATTCAGCAACTGTTTTGTCCGACAGCAACGGTGTAGCAAAATTTTGTTATACAGGTCTGACCGGAGGAATTGATACAATTACAAGTATAGCCGGAAATATGTCTGACAAAGTAATTGCAATTTGGGACACTCCTTTTCCTGTAGAACTGGCATCATTTACTTCATCGGTCAGCGGGAGAAATGTTACTCTAAACTGGTCAACTTCCGCTGAATTAAATAATTCAGGTTTTGACATAGAAAGATCTTCTGCAGAAAACCAGTGGTTCAAAAACGGATTCGTCAAAGGTCACGGAACAGTTTCACAGCCGGTCAGTTATTCATTCACAGACAACAATCTTTCAACCGGCGTTTACAAATACAGACTGAAACAGACAGACTACAACGGCAACTTTGAATACTTCGAACTTGCTGAAGAAGTCAGCATCGGCATTCCGGATAAGTATTCTCTTTCGCAGAACTATCCGAATCCCTTCAATCCGGTAACGACAATAAACTATGATCTTCCGAATGACGAAATTGTCACGATTAAAATCTATGATATTCTCGGAAGGGAGATGAAGACTCTTGTGAATGAGATGAAACAGGCTGGCTATCATAATATAATTTTCAATGCGGCAGATCTGGCAAGCGGAGCGTATTTTTACAGAATGACAGCCGGTGATTATGTCGGGGTAAAGAAATTTATTGTGATGAAGTAAGTTTAACAGATTAACAGATTAACAACTTCGGTTTATACATAAGCCGGGAAAGTAATAATCTGTATTTTTAAATATATGATAAATAAATGAAGTCAGGGAGCTGATTTGCTGTCATGATTTTGTGACAATAATTGCAGTTACCCCTGACTTCTTTTTTTCAGCTCCTCTTCGGCATTGCTCATCTTGTCAAGAATCTGAAGTATTATCTGATTCTGATTTTCAAGATGCATCAGTATGGTTTCAATTTCCTGCTCTGCTTTTGTATTTATTTCAAAATCCGACTGAGCCCGGATTTCGGAATGATTTGCCTGCAGATTCTGTCCTATCATAATCAGAGGCATAAGGAATATCTGTATCATATTTGAAATAAACAGCCACAGCACAAACGCAGGGAAAGGATCAAATCTCAGATCTTTCGGAGCAAGCGTATTGAATCCAAGCCAGGAGACAGTCCAAATCAATATCAGAAGAAAGAATCCCATACTGCCGACTTTGTTTGTAATACTGAGGGCAAATCTGTTAAGAGGTGTAAGGTTTTTGTCAATCTGCTCGTTCGGATTGACAATTTTTTTATATCTTTCTCTGAGTTCTTTAAGAGAAAAAATTTTGTCATGAAGCATAACATTGTCAGTTTAGTTTGAAATTGAATCCGGAATTATGAAACAAACCGGTAATTCCGAAAGCAAGATAAAATACTATCAGACAGTTAAGATTGAAATGTAAATAATCAGAAAATTTTATATACGCGAAATCACACTTCGTCTTTTTACAATATAATTCAAATATCCGGAAAAATTTTTGACAATCCTTTGACAATTCTGTGACAATTGGAATTCAGGAATACTCTAATTTTACACAGAAATCAGAAATCACAATTACTGTACAAATTAAAGGCAGTTTTTAAAATCTGAGAATATCATGAAAAACAAACTAATAATACTCACATCTGTAATATTAATAATGACATTTCTACCGGATTGTTTTCCGCAGAATAAGGATTCACTTCAAAAAGGTTCTTTCTACAGCATTACACTTGTCAGCGGGAAAACAGTTAAGGGAAAAGTCATGTCGGCGGATTCCGGTTATGTATTGCTGAAAACAAAACAAGGTCTTAATGAAATTGAAACACATAATATTCTGAATTCAAAAAAACTCGGACAGGAATTTTATGATGAATACTTTACTGAAAACAGAAAACCTGTTTACAGAAATTGCATTTCATTGAGTATAGGATACATATCTCCTTCTGAAATATCAGATATCAGCTATAATTACTATGATTATAGTAATGTGAATTTAAATAATGGAATCAGCGTAAGTGCGGCATACTCAGGTTTTTTCAGCAGGACTATCGGAGTAAGAGCCGGACTGACATATTCCAGAATGAGCAATAAGGACGACTATATCATGAATTACAATTACTTCGGCACAGGCAGTTCATTTCGAAAAGGCGGAAGATTATCTCAATTCACAATCGGGATGGATATGCTGACGGGAATGCTTCAGCCTGAGAAAAAAATAAACGCTTACGGAACAGCCGGATTCGGGTTAGGCGTAGCAAACTGCGGAGTTGTATCAGAAGTATATGGATACGGAGGCGAATACGATTATAATCCCGACCCGCAGTTTCTTTTCAGTTACGGAATCGGAGCTGGGATAACATACAGATTTTCGGAAAAAACAGCATTCCAGACTGAAGCATATTACAATCATGTTTCTCTTCAGGAAGGATTCTACAGGGATATGGATCAGTTTATAATTAGGGCAGGGATAGTTTTTTATAAATTTTAATGCAACAAGGAGCGGATATGAAAACCTTTAAATATACATATTTCATTCTTACAGTTTATATAATCTGTTCAGTATCTGCATGCAGTTACAATAATCTTCAGCCGTCGGAATTTGACATTGAATCAGCAGGAAGCAATTTTGTCATAGAGACAGCATCCAAATGCCATGCTATTGACGGATCTGTAATAGTTTATAAAAGCGGATTCAGTGTTATAAACAACACTATTATGGGCGAGGGCGAAAGATTTTTTTTCAACGGAAAGGAAAATAATTCTTTTATCAACAGGTTTATGATATCAAGCTTCCCTCTTGACAGTATAGTGGCGATTACTTTATATGAAGATTATACCGGTACAAGACTGATTGCCAACGGATCTCTCGGAGCATTCGGCTTTGCAATCGGCGGAATAACTATATATTGCATAGCCTGTCCTAAATGCTGTTTCGGTTCCTGTCCGACGGTCTATACTTCCGAAAACAATATTTCCCTTCTTGAGACAGAACTTTTTTCATCAAGTATTTCAAGAATGCTGGAAGATAATGATCTTGACAAGCTGAATCAGAAAGTTCCGGATGACGGAATTTACAAACTGAAGATTACAAACGAAGCGCTTGAAACACATTACATAGACAAATTCAATCTGATAGCAGCTGAACATCCGTCAGGAACGAAAGTTTATCCGAATATCAGCAAAGGACTTACAATAATTAACAGGACAGTTCCGGTAGAAACTGCAGTCAATTCGGAAGGAGAAGATATTCTGAAAGAAGTTGCATACGAAGATACCATATCTTACAGAAGCGGAATGACAATGGTGAATAAGTTAAAAAACGGACCGGCATATGACCGGATAGAGTTTACTTCAGCAATACCGGAAAATGGAAGCAATGCAAAACTTCTTGTCAGATACAGAAATACATTGTTAAGCACAATACTTTTTTACGATGTCGTTCTCGGTTCACAGGGAATCAGAGCAGTAGAATGGATTGACAAGATGAATAATAATGAGACTTATGCGGCTGATTTCAAAATGATTTACGATAATTTTTCCGGAATGCAGTTTGAGATTTTTGTAAACGGAGAATGGGTAGAAGCGGAGAAATTTCCTGATGCCGGTCCGATATGCTGGAAACAGACAGCAGCAGAGATTCCTGTATCAGGAATGAAAGAGCTGAAATGCAGGATTAAATTCATACCGGATAACTTTATGATAGATTATATAGGAATAGAATACGGCGGATATGATGAATGCAGTCTGAAAACTGATACAGTCCGTCTTTCCGAAATTAAAAGCTTATCCGGAAAAAGCACTGATAATGCATTCGGCCTGATTCAAAATTCGGACAAACAATATCTGATTACAAATCCAGGAGATTCATATACACTGATTTATAAAATAAAAAAGACTGCTGAATCAGAACAGACTTTATTTATCAGTTCAAGGGGATATTACAACGAATGGATACGCGGTTCGTGGATAAAAAATGATCCGTCAGCACACATTTTTAATCTTTACAATATTAACGGAAACCTGAGACTTGTTGCTGAAAGCTGGGAATCGAACAAAACTCTTATTGAAAGCGAATTTTTTAATACAAGAATACCTGTAAAGGAGAAATGAAATGAAAACCCGAAATTATATTTTTATTCTTGTTTTAGTATCGGTGCTTTATTCGTGTCAGGCATCAAATTATACTCCTTCTCCGAACGGAGACATAGCAGAATTAACACTGAATGGAAACAGAATCGTTAATGGTGAATTGCTTGCTGTGACCGACACAATGATATTCATTGTAAAAAACAAATCCATACTGGGAATTGAAAGCCGCAGTCTGAAACAGATTTTTTTTAAGAAATACAAAGACAATTCATGGCTCATTGGAGTGGCTACCATGGAAGTACTTCCTGCTTTGATGCTGACATTACTTGTCGCAAGCCATGAATCTGATGCAACAGCAGCTGTATTTGCAGTTACTATGATTCCGGTTGCATTATCCACAACTCTTTTTCTTACTTCACAGCCAAAAACTACTTATGACGGAATTGCAGATAAATCGGAAACAGATGAACTCAGAAAATTTGCAAGATATCCGGGAGGGATAACAGAAAGACAGCTTGCCGAATTACTGGAGTTCTACGGACAGGACAGTATTATTTATCTGAAGTAAAATGAGCACACATAAGTTTTTTAAATAATTTCCGATCATGGAAAAGAAAATATACATTATACAACCGACATACAGAAAAATGGACGGAAAGAAAGTCAAAGGATGGAATCAGTTCAATCACTCCTATAATATTCCGATGCTCAGCGGAGCTGTACCGGATGACTGGAAGAAGGATACATGTATAGAATATTTTGAAGAGATTAACTACGAAACGGATGCCGGGATAATTTTGCTTTTGTGCATGGGATATGACATTATGTATGCGAGGGAAGTAGCTGATGAATTCAAGAGACTGGGGAAAACCGTAATATTCGGTTCGCATCTTGATAAGTTCAGCGAAAAAATACTTTTTGAAGCATCAGATTCAGTCATACACGGTTCACCCGGCAGAAAAGAAATGAAGATGGTTCTTGATGATGCACTTTACGGCAGACTGAAAAAAGTTTACGATTTCGGAACGGATCTGAATTACAGATTTGACTATTCGTCATTGAAAAATATCAGGATGCCTTACATACAGGCTGTGATGGGAACAGGCTGCAGGAATAACTGCGATTACTGCTGCACAGCGGGAGTTTATAACGGAAAATACAGAATGAGAAAAATCAGCATGGTAATCGGGGAACTTAAAGAAATCAGCAAACTTAACAAATACGCAGCATTCAATGATTCGAATATTTACAACAATGCGCTTTATCTCAGAAGACTTTGCAGGGAAATCACGGCAAATAAAATCGGGATCAAGTGGGGCGGACAGGCTACAATAGATATCGGCAATGATGATGAGACACTTGCCGCGCTTTATGAATCCGGATGCAGGATACTATACATAGGATTCGAAACTATCTCTCACAAAAATCTCAAAAGCATATCAAAGAGTTTTAATCCGGATAAATACAAAGAACTGACAGCTAAAATCAGAAGCCACGGAATTGCTGTGGCGGGTTACTTTATGTTCGGATTCGATGATGATAATAAGGATACATTTGAAAAGACATGGGAATTTATTAAAGATGCAAAAATAACACTGCCGCTGCTCAACGTGCTGCTGCCTGTTCCGGGAACAAGAGTTTACGATAGACTTAAACAGCAGAACAGACTCCGGTTTCCCGATGAAATTGAATTCGGTAATACAAGTCCGCTGTACAGCGTACCATGTTACAAATGTTACTTCAAACCGCTGAATATTTCATCTGCACTTCTGGAAAAAAAATATCTCGAGCTTTACAGAAAAGCGAGCAGGATACCGGAAATGATAAAAAGATCACTGTCATCAAGCTTTTCGGATTCGGTAAAATTTTTCTTGATGAATTACGGATTAAGAAAGGAATACAGAAAGATGAAGAGTGAATTCGGAAATGTATAACAGAATTGAAAAAGAGTTTCAATTGATTCAAAAAGCAGAGTCAAAGAAAAATGAATCTGCAGATTTAAATATCAAACAGACATGATAACTGTCTGTAAAAATTAAAAACAACAGTGTAAAAATTATTTCAGAATTTTAAATAAGGAAACTATCATGAAAAAGATAAAATATATTCTGGTTACAGCCGCTTACTGCATATTGCTGACTTCATTCATGCAGATAAACAACAAACCGGATAAATCAATACAGACAGACGGAATAAAAGGGAACAATAATATACAGGTAATTTCTTCAGCACAGACTATTGCAAACAATGTCAGAACCTGGTTCAGAAACAACGGTTCTTTCAACCGCGATCCTTCAACCGGAAATTCCGGATTTGAATGGCCTGTTGGTTCAAATAAATTTGCAAGATATGCATCGGGTATGTGGCTTGGCGCTGTTACAGGTGGCGATACTCTTGTCTGCATTGCCGAATATGATTACGAATATCTTAACGGATACATAGACAACAGCGGACAGCCGCAGGGAAGAGATGATCCTAATTACAGGATTTATTCAATATTAAGAGGGGATACAGTTTCATGGGATTACATAACCTGGCCGTTTCAGCAGGGTGCTTACAGCGACTCACTCGGCAAACCGCTTTTTCTGGGGACACAAACAATGTTCTATTCTTTTACTGACGGATATCCGGAATCACACGGAAACAATGCCGGCTCGACATCTCCGCTGAAAGCAGTCATACTTCAGACAAACTGGTGTTATT
>JAEUSI010000170.1 GCA_016788375.1 Ignavibacteria bacterium
TATCACCCCTTCGGGGTTTGTGATTCTGCTTATTCATTCTCTATAATAATATCACCCCTTCGGGGTTTGTCATTCTGCTTATTCATTATCGATAATAATATCACCCCTTCGGAGTTTGTCATTCTGCTTATTCATTCTCTATAATAATATCACCCCTTCGGGGTTTGTGATTCTGCATAATAATTTTTTACAATAATATCACCCCTTCGGGGTTTGTGATTCTGCTTATTCATTCTCTATAATAATATCACCCCTTCGGGGTTTGTGATTCTGATTATTCATTTTCTATAACAATATCACCCCTGCGGGGTTTGTTATACTGAATATTCATTTTCTATAATAATATCACCCCTGCGGGGTTTGTGAATATTCATTTTCTATAATATTATCAATATAATAATATCACCCCTTCGGGGTTTGTGATTCTGCATATTCATTCTCTATAATAATATCACTCCTTCGGGGTTTGTTAAACTGAATATTCATTTTCTATAACAATATCACCCCCTTCGGGGTTTGTGATTTGTGAATTATTTTTCAATAATAATTTCTCCCTGCGGGATATAATTTTTCTTTTGTCTCAGTTTTAAACGTTAAGAGATGACATCTGCTGAGGAGGATATCTTTCACCCGAAGCAACTCCCTGCGGAAAAATGTTATCTATATATGCAAGTTCCTTTTCGGAAAACTCAATTTCAGCAGCACCAACATTCTCTCTCAGATATTTTCTCCTCTTGGTCCCCGGGATTGCTGAATATCCTTTATGTAAAACCCAGGCCAGCGCAAGCTGTGAAGGTGTTACACCTTTTTCTTTAGAAAGTTTTTTTACTTCCTCCACCACTTCAAGGTTTTTTTTAAAATTATCACCCTGAAACCGCGGATTGTTCCTTCTCCAGTCATCTGGTGCAAGATCATCAATCGATTTTATCTCTCCCGAAAGAAATCCTCTCCCCAGCGGTGAATATGCTACGAACCCGATGCTTAATTCATTTACTGTTTCAAGTATACCATTCTCTTCCACACTGCGCTCAAATAAAGAATATTCAGTCTGCAATGCGGATACCGGATGAACCGAATGTGCCCTGCGGATAGTAGATGCTGAAGCCTCACTTAATCCTATATACCTGACTTTTCCATTTTTTACAAGATCGCTCATAGCTCCGATTGTTTCTTCGATCGGTATTTTTGGATCAATACGATGAATGTAATACAGATCAACATAATCAGTTTCAAGATGTTTAAGAGAGCGGTCAATTGCTTTTTTAATATAATCAGGGCTGCCGTTCACTCCTTTGTAATTCCCGTCATCATCTACTTCAACTCCGGTCTTTGTTGCAATCATGAATTTTTCTCTTTTACCCTTTATTGCTTTACTGATTAGTATTTCATTTTTAAAAGGACCGTAGATCTCGGCAGTATCCAGAAAATTAACACCGAGTTCCAGTGCAAGTTCAATAGCGGCGAGTGATTCTGTCTCATTTGTTTCACCATAGAATGCACTCATTCCCATACATCCCAGTCCCAGGTTTGATACCTTTAAACCGCTGCTTCCCAAAGCAATGTTTTTTATTCTCATTTTTAATATTCAGATTAATAATTTATATTTTTTTAATTTCTTTAAAATAAAATTCCGTACTGTGTTTCCAAAACATTTAAAATTTGTATTTATAAATTTTATCAGATTTAATTATGTATTATAAACTACTTAACTTAACTGCGAATTGCAAGAATTACAGTGAATAATATCACCCCTTCGGGGTTTGTGATTCTGTTTATTCATTTTTTATAATATTATCACTATAATAATATCACCCCTTCGGGGTTTGTATTTCTGAATATTCCTTTTCTGCAATAATATCACCCCTTCGGGGTTTGTGATTCTGTATATTCATTTTCTGATCAAAATAATATTTCAATTTCTTCTGAGTTTTCTTAATTCTATTTTACATTACTTTAAATAAAACCGCTGAGTTAATAAAGCTGCCTTCAGGATTGTTTACATTTTTCAAAATGTAAAGTGACAGAGCAGAATACTCTGATTATTAATTTGAATTTAAAATCTGAAATTAATTTATTCAAAAAACAAATGAATCATAAACGAAAAATACTTCTTCTGATATTATTCAGTATAATTTTTATCTGCGGCTGGGGTGCATCCGGGCATAAGATCATCAACAGAAGATCAGCATTCTCATTTCCGGCTCCGATGAGTTTCCTGAACTGGTCAGACTCTCTTGCAGCTCATTCATCAGATGCGGATTACAGAAGAAATGCAGATCCGGATGAAGCTCCGAGACATTATATTGATATTGATGATTACCCTGAATTTATTGCAACCGGAAGAATTCCTCAGGATCTGGATTCTCTTATAGCAATACACGGAAGCAGTTTTGTATATGATAAAGGAATTTTGCCGTTTTCAATAATCGCAACAACCGATTCAATAAAAAAATATTTTCAGCTTCACAATTTTCAAAAAGCAATGCTTCATTCCGCTGACCTCGGGCACTATGTCGGAGACGGACATCAGCCCCTTCATATTACAAGAAATTATGACGGGCAGTATACAAATCAGACCGGCGTTCATTCAAGATATGAAACGCAGCTTATAAACCGTGACTCTGCCTATATTACATATAATTTTGAAAATGCAGCTTATGTTCCGAATATAAAACAGTTCGTATTTGATTTTCTATATAACAATTACAGGTATGTTGATTCTGTCCTGAAGTATGACAGCATTGCACATGCAATTGCAGGAAACTACAATTCAAATTATTATCAGATATACTGGCAGCTGGCGGGAAATTTTACGGCAATGCTGTTTAATAACGCTTCCCACTTCATATCAAGTCTTATTTATACTTCATGGGTGAACTCCGGCAGTCCGGTATCTGTTACTCTTGCAGAAACTTCTCTTCCGGAAAAATATTATCTCGGACAGAATTATCCCAACCCGTTTAACCCAAATACACATTTAGAATTTGGAATTCCGGAATTCGGATATGTTTCATTGAAAATTTATGATGTACTTGGAAATGAAGTTGCAACTTTAGTCAATGAAGAACTTCAGCCGGGTTCGTATGAAACGGTATGGAATGCCGCATATTATCCATCCGGAACATATTTCTGCAGGCTTTCAACAGATGTTTTTTCCGATTCAAAACGGATGCTGCTGATAAAATAATCTGTTTCTTTTTATTCGTTTGAATCCGATCATAACTCAATCGAACCGGTAAGTAAATTTATCAGTGTTCAGATGCTTATCTGATTTAAAGATTTGTCTGTTAAACTAGAATTAATTCTCCTTTAATATAAAAGGCTGCTTCCCGGAAGAAACAGCCTTTTTATTTTTTGTGAAAAAAATTATTTCTTTAAGTCAAAACGGTCAAGGTTCATTACTTTAGTCCATGCATTTACAAAATCCTTTATGAATTTTTCCTTAGCGTCGCTGCCTGCATAGACCTCAGCTACAGCCCGCAGCTCTGAATTTGATCCGAATATTAAATCAACTCTGGTTGCTTTCCATTTTACATTTCCGTTCTTCCGGTCACGGCCTTCAAACAAATATTTTGTGTCGTCAGATGCATGCCATTCCGTACTCATATCCAGCAGGTTGACAAAAAAGTCGTTTGATAATGTATCCTTTTTGTCAGTAAAAATTCCGTATTCGGAGCCGTCGTAATTTGCACCCAACATTCTCATGCCTCCGAGCAGTACTGTCATTTCGGAAACAGTTAACGTAAGAAGCTGCGCCTTGTCTATAAGAAAGAATTCAGCCGGAACAGATGATTTTGCTTTCAGATAATTTCTGAAACCATCGGCAAACGGTTCCATCTTTTCAAAGGATTCCGCATCGGTTTGTTCTTGCGAAGCGTCCGTTCGTCCGGGTATGAAAGGAACTTTGACTTCATGGCCTGCATTTTTTGCGGCAAGCTCTACTCCTGCGCATCCTGCCAGCACAATAAGATCAGCAAGTGATATTTTCTTCCCGTCTTTTTTTGACAGGTCAAATTCCTGCCGAATTTTTTCCAGAGTGCCGAGTACTTTTGATAACTGTGAAGGATTGTTCACTTGCCAGTTACACTGAGGAGCCAGGCGGACTCTTGACCCGTTAGCGCCGCCACGTTTGTCTGAATCCCTGTAAGTTGATGCAGATGCCCATGCAGCTGATGTAATTTCAGAAACCGATAATCCTGATGTAAGAATTTTCTTTTTAAGTTCTTCTATATCTTTTTCTTCAACCAATTTATAATCAGCTTCCGGAATCGGATCCTGCCAGATGAGGTCTTCTTTCGGAACTTCAGATCCGAGATAGCGTGACTTAGGTCCCATGTCGCGGTGTGTTAGTTTAAACCAAGCCCGCGCAAAGGCATCTTTAAACGCATCCGGATTTTCATAAAACTTTCTTGAGATTTTTTCATATTCAGGATCAAAACGCAGAGAAAGGTCAGTAGTAAGCATCGCCGGCAAATGTTTCTTTTCCGGAGAGAACGCATCGGGAATTATAGCTTCGGCATTTTTTGCTACCCACTGATTTGCTCCCGCAGGGCTTTTAGTCAGTTCATATTCATATTCAAACAAATGTTTGAAAAAATCATGACTCCATTTGACCGGAGTAGATGTCCATGTAACTTCAGGTCCTCCCGTCAGCGTATCAGGTCCTTTGCCTGTGCCGTTTTTACTAATCCAGCCTAAGCCCTGTAATTCTATATCCGCTGCTTCCGGTTCGGGTCCGACAAGTTTAGGATCTCCTGCTCCGTGAGCTTTTCCAAAGCTGTGTCCGCCAGCAATCAGCGCAACAGTTTCTTCATCATTCATCGCCATTCGGGCAAATGTTTCCCGGATATCTTTCGCCGCAGCCACAGGATCTGGATTGCCGCCGGGTCCTTCGGGATTAACATATATCAAACCCATCTGGACAGCAGCCAAAGGATTTTCCAGATCACGATCACCTGTGTAACGGTCTTCATCACTCAGCCATTTTTTTTCCTCTCCCCAGTAAATGCTTTCATCGGGTTCCCATACATCTTCGCGTCCGCCGGAGTAACTCACCACAAGCTCGCCGGACCGCCTTTGCGCCAGCGTCGCCCAGGCCGGGTAATACGCAGGCTGATGAGAGATCGCACGAATGGAATGGATGCGGGCTCGGGGAGCCGCCTTCGCGCGAG
>JAEUSI010000171.1 GCA_016788375.1 Ignavibacteria bacterium
GTAGATGCAATTCCGGAAAAAACACCATTTTTCGGCTAAAGTTGAATCAACCTTAGACCTTGCCAGAATTTGCCCATACACCGATTTGGTATTTAAATATTAAAAATTTTTTTAAAAAGCGAAAGATGTATTTTCAAAGATTTAAAATATATGAAAAAGTATCATAAGGATAAATTACTAAATAAAATACTGATTCTCAGTGAGTTATCGGAATCGAAAATTATTAATTCTGAGCATAACGAGTTAATTCTATTGAAACAAAAGCATGATGAACTAAATAAATTAGAAGTTCTGAACTTTGAAGATGCAATAAAGCCTGCTGGAAACAGCAGAAATTATTGCAATAATAAGAAATTAATCTTCAGGAAAGGGGAACAATTCTTATTTGAAGAATATTTTGAACCTTATCTATACGATACAAGAAAAATTATAGTGACAGATAAATATCTGAGGAAAAGAAATGGAGGTTATATGAATATGATGAGACTTATAAAATTATGCAAGAACCTTAAATATATAGCAATAAATACTTTTCTGAAAGATGGTTCTGAAATATACAAACCCGATATCAAAATCAGCGAAATTGAAACAGAAGTTAAAAGAATCTCAAATAATATAACAATCAGTTTCCGGGGAACTGGTAAGCACAGGAGAACTATAGAGACAGATGATTTTTTAATCACTCTGGATCCCGGGTTTGATTTTGTAAATAAAAAATATATTGCAGAGAGACATGATGCTGTGATAATTTTTGAAAGAAAACAGAATAAATGTTGATATGTTAGTCGCCGCGCTTGTAGACGGATTTAATCTTTATTATAACATGAATAAGAAAAAGTACAGCAAGTACAAATGGCTGAATTTTGACAGAATGTTCAGAAAATATTTAAATAAGGATGACATACCGGAGATTCATTACTTTACGACAATTAATTACAATGATATTGTTGCATACAGATACAACAAAAAAAAGTACAGCGGTAAACGCGAAAGACATATGACTTTAATTAAAGCCGAAGAATCAAAAGGTGTGTTTGTACATTACGGATACTTCCGCGATACGGAATTCATATGCAGGAAATGCAATCATACGAACATTATTAGAAAAGAAAAGCAGACTGATGTAAGTATGGGAGCATACCTGGCTTATCTCGCTTTCAGCCGTAATTTTGACAAATTTATTATTTTAACTGCCGATACAGATTTAATTTCAGCAGTCAAGCTTGTAAAGGAAAATGCCCGAGAGAAAAAAATTGATTTACTGCTTCCTCCGGGAGTAAAGAAAAGCGAGATTTCAAAATATTGTGATAAAACTTTTACATTAGATGAAGAAGTGCTGAAAGACAGTTTGTTCCCTCTTATTATTGAAACTAAGAATAATGAAAAAATAGTTTGTCCGGAAGAATGGAGAATGTTTAAAGATTAGGTTAACTATGTTCGTTACCTTACGCTCAATAATTATATTATCTCGCCGCTGCCAAGTCATTCATAATCAGATATAACAAAAATACCCGATTTGGAACTTAATACTCTTCAGATTCTAATAATCCTCCCCCCATAATGTAATAACTAACTTTCTCTTTCCGCCGTGATTTCTGTGTTCGCAAAGATATATCCCCTGCCATATACCTGTGTTTAATCTGCCTCCGGTCACGGGGATGTTGAGACTGCATCCGAGTACCGAAGATTTTATCTGACCTTTCATCCGGATCTGCATTCTCGTTTATTGTAAGCGAAGCGGATGTGTGTTTTATGAAAATATTTATAATTCCGGTTTTAATGTTTTTAATTGTGGCAGCGCATTCAGGATTTCATCCGCAATCAGATGAAATCCTCCCGGCTTCTGATTAATTGTGATTTCCGTTTTTATTTATTCAACAGTTTAAAATTTATTCTGACAGTACTGTTATAAATCAGCATTCCCAGGCCGGGGTTTGGGAATGAGAGTGAAAAATGGATTCCCGCTTAAAACATGCGGGAAAGGCAAGCTAATTTTTTTTCGGACAGTCCGGGGCTTGGGAATGAGAGGGATAAATGGATTCATACATCTTTCCTGCCGGAAGAAATAAGATTAATATTTTCATTATAATCATTGAGTGATAATTATTATTTTGCAGAAAATAATAATTTATGAACAGATAACTCTTCTTTATTACCTTAAAAAAGTAAAATGAATAAAACCACTCACGATAATATTTTAAAGGCGCATTGTTTTAAGAATCTGTCTGCTACGGATTATTTAGTCCCGTATAAAAACATGAATGAACTTTTAAGGGAAAGGGCTTCCGGTAAAAGCGATAAGATCTATATTACTTTCTATGATGCAGATTCCGGGAAAGTAAGTCTGACATACAGGGATTTTATGCAGAGGGTTAATCAGCTTGCGAATTTTCTGATCGAAAACGGTATCGGAAGAGGTGACAGAGTTGCGACTTTTTCGCATAATCATTTTAAAACAGTGATTCTGTATTTTGCAAGCTGGGCTGTCGGAGCAGTTGTTGTTCCGGTTAATGTAAGCGAAGAGATTCACAGAGTCGGTTATATTCTGGAAAATTCGGGGACGAAATTAATTTTCACGAGGGAAGAATATTCGGAAAAACTCAAACCTTTAACAGCATCGGGTAAAATTTCCGTTGTTGAAATGGATAAGTTCGACTTTGACAAGTATTCGGATGAAATCAGTTCTGAAATAAAAACAGATAAAGAAGACGAATGTCTTATTGTTTATACATCAGGTACAACAGGAAATCCGAAAGGCGTTGTTCTGACACAGTATAATCTGATGGCAGATGCGCTCGCTATTTCCGGCTGGCATAATCTTCACAACGATGATGTTATGATGTGCGTACTTCCGATTCATCATGTAAACGGAACGGTGGTTACAATAATGACAACGATGTTTTACGGAGGAAAGCTGGTGCTGAATCAGAAGTTTCAGACAGAATTGTTTCTGAAAAGACTGGATGAAGAGAAAGTAAAGGTTGTAAGCGTAGTTCCGACCCTGCTGCAGTTTCTCCTGCATTCGGATGAGAAATCCGGAAATTACAATCTGAAAAACTTTTCACACATTATCTGCGGAGCAGGTCCTCTTACCTGTGAAATAGCCCGGAATTTCGAAGAGAAGTTCGGTCTCAGAATTGTCCATGGCTACGGACTTTCGGAAACAACCTGTTATTCGTGTTTTGTTCCGGTAAGTCTGAATAAAGAAGAGCATTTCAGATGGCAGAATGAATACGGGTTTCCGTCAATCGGAATTCCGGTTGAATGCAATGATATGGATATACAGAATGAGAGAGGCGAATCGCTTCCGGAAAATACGAAAGGTGAAATTGTAATCAGAGGTCATAATGTCATGAAATATTATTTCAATAATGACGAAGCAAATGAAAAGACATTTGAATTCCGGTGGTTCAGAAGCGGCGACGAAGGATTCTTTAAATATGACAGACACGGGAAGAAGTATTTTTTCATAACGGGGCGGATTAAAGAGCTTATAATCAGAGGCGCGGTAAATATTTCACCTCTGGAAATAGACGAAGTAATCTCGAAGATAGAATGCGTTAAAACGGGAATTGCAGTCGGATTTGAAAATGACTGGTACGGAGAGGAAGTCGGCGCGCTTGTCATGCTTAAGGAAAATAATTTTTCCGTTGAGGAGAAAGATATGCTGAAAGGAAAAATACTTTCTGAATGCAGAAATCACCTTCCCTTCTTCAAATCACCGAAAGTTGTAGTATTTGCAGATTCTATACCCGTAACTTCCACGGGAAAATATCAGAGAAATAAAGTGAAGGATTTATTTAAGGAATGGAAAGAAATGCAGTTTAAAGAGAGGCATTGAAATTTCTTATATAACTTCAATAAAAAGTTATTCTCAAATCTTATGACCCATTTGTTAAATGCAGGCTGTAACTGATAATGCAAAGATCAGCATTCAGGAAATATAAACGCTGAGCTGATAAATCAGATTTAGTTTATGACGGTTTATTCTTATCCATATACTCTTTTATCTTTCTTTCTTCCCATTCTCTTCCGAACAAAACATTCTTCCCGAAAACCGAAAATGCCTGAAACGCAAGTCCGATTCCCCAGCCGATTACAACCCAGATAAACCAGTAATGACCCGGTGAAGTAATAATGTTAATTATTGCAAGGAAGGTATTTACTATTATATAAGTTACAAGATTAGAATAAAATCCCTTTAATGCTTTTACTCTTTTCCTTGCATCCTCATATTCAGGATTTTCATTATTCATTTTGATTTATTTATGTTAATGTAAAATTAATGTTTATAAGACTGAATATCACCAGCATTCAGAATTAACAGGAATTATTGTTTCCCGAAATTCTTAATATCCTCAGTATTATAAATCCTTACTCCGCCGGGAGGATTATTTACTGCATATACAATACAGCTTAACAGCTGATTCAGCTTCACAAGCCCGAGGCGTTTTACGGCATCTTTTGTAAAAGGAATCTTTTCAAATAATTTGTAAAACGGCAGCAGAACGTATGGCCATTTATGTCCCGGACCGAGTACATACCATGGTCTGATTAAAGAAACATTCATCCCGCTGTGAACAAGCAACTCTTCGCCTTTCATCCTGACATTAATGTAATCCTTCATGACCGGCGCTGGATGAGCAACACTAAGATAAATGAAATGCTTAACATCCGATTTCAGCGCAGATTTTACTGCTTCCTGTACGGATACTAGGTCAACGGATTTAAATTTATCTTTCATGCCAGTCAGCGGAATTTTCGCTCCGACAAGATGTATAAAAGTATCACATCCTCTGACAAATCCAGAATATGAAGATTCGTCAAGCGCGCTGCCTGTGACAATTCTGCCGGATCCGGAAAGTTTTGATTCAGATCCTTTCCTCACAAGAGAGGTGACTGTAAAATTAAAACTTTCCAGTTCCGGAATCAGACTGCTTCCGATATAACCGGTTCCGCCGGTTATGAATACATTTTTATTCAAATAATCACATCCTTCCAAAACGTTGTGTTAAATCTTTGAGATTTAAGACAGCCGCTTTTTTTTGAGCCCACTATATAAGCATTCGGGGGCAGGTTAAGGAAAGCTCCGTAAAAGAAAAACCGCCCGCCGGTGATAAATTGCCTGAAATTCTTTCGCATTGTCTGCA
>JAEUSI010000172.1 GCA_016788375.1 Ignavibacteria bacterium
TTATTCTTATGTGAGACTGATTTCCCCCCTTTTCTTTTCAAAGGGGGGATTAAGGGGGGTTGCTCTTGAACTCAATCACACTTATCTATTCTTCTGTATTCAGGCAAATCTCAAAAACAATCTTGTTATATCTGAATTTAAATGTATCAAACCGGTCATTCTTTTAATCATGAATTATTATTCATCAATTGCGTGATTAAGATCTCAATCTTTGCTAGCACATCTTCAATATTTCTATATATCTCATCATTCTTTATTCTCAAAAATCTAATACCTAAATTCTCAATCTCATTTTGTCTGTTTAAATCATATTCAATCCCTTCTTCCAAATTATGTGTATCACCGTCTGCTTCAATTGCGAATTTAATTTCAGGGCAATAAAAGTCAATCACATATCTTCCTATACTGTATTGCCTTAAAAATCTTTTATTCTTTATCTGTCTTTTTTTTAATCTTTCCCAGAGCATTTTTTCAGCTTTTGGCATACTGTTCCTTAATTCTCTTCTTTTTTCCTTTTGATCAATTCTATTGTAAATTGTTGTCATGATTTTAACCCCCCTTTGTCCCCCCTTTTGCAAAGGGGGGAATCTTAAGAAAATATGAAAACAATGATATACATTTCTATAGTTATTTCCCCCCTTTACTTTTCAAAGGGGGGTTGCTCTTGCTTAACAAATTAACTGATCAGATTAATCAATAAAAATCTTATTCCTATGTGAGACTGATTTCCCCCCTTTTCTTTTCAAAGGGGGGATTAAGGGGGGTTGCTCTTGCTTCTTTCATATAAACACAAAAAAATTTCCCAACTCTGACCAAATCATTTTGATTTTAAAAATTGAAAGCATTTGGAAAAACACCATTAATTTATCTCCCGGTTTCAAAAAAAGTATGTTAAATTTACAGACAAATATATATTTTAAAATATGAAAATCACAATATTCCTTTTAATAGTTTTATCCGTAATTTATTCCTGCGGAATACAGGAGAGTAATAAATACCTGCCGGATATTTCAGATGCAAACATCGTAAAGTTCAGCTACAAAACGGATTTTGATTCAGCGGGAAAGATAATTATTAAAAACGTTGAAATCAGGGATCCCGGGAAAGTTGCTCAGATAAAAAAAGTGATCACCTATGAACCGTTTGATTATGTTTACTGTGTATCTTCGGGAACGGTGAGTTTTTACAGGGACAGTACAATGCTTGCAGAAATGGTATTTAATACAACGCTCGATCTGCTTCACATTGCATGCAATTACAACGGAAAGCTTGTCGCAATAAAACTGTCTGAAGAAAATGCAGTATTTCTCGACAGCTTCAAAAATTAAAATTAAAAAACATCAATCAAAATAATCTAAATGAAAAAATTCCTTTTTGCAGTTTACCTTTTATCGGCGGTTTCTTTATACTCGCAGATCACGCCGGAAATTTATATATGGAAACAGAATCTAAACGGAATCACGGGATACAACGGAATCCCTGCGGACGTACAGCAGGTATTTTATTCTGCGAACTTTTCCTACGTAAAATGCACGGGGATTCCGTCATATACAATCGGTCCCTGGGCGATGAATCCTAATCTTCCGACAAATCAGAACTGGAGTTTTAAAATCGCAAGATATCCCGCGCCTGACCCGACACCTGCGGCTGCAGGCAACGGACAGATCGGAGTGCTTATTAACGGCGTTGTAATATTCAACGGCGGCGATGCAATGTCTTACAACAATCTCAACATCTGGCACAGGCTTGCGCAGTATTTTGAAGCTGTGTCATTTGATACATCCGGCGGACATCCTTCCCCGCAGGGTGCATATCATTATCACATTAACATGAAAAAATTATACACACAGGATTCAACCCAGCATTCGCCGCTTCTCGGTTACATGTTTGACGGTTATCCTGTTTACGGTCCGTATGCTTATTCAAATACAAACGGAACCGGAGGGATAAGAAGAATGAGATCAGGTTATGCAAAAAGAAACATAACAGTCAGGACTACATTGCCGGACGGAACTTTACTGCCTTCAAATCAATGGGGACCGCCTGTAAGTTCGCAGTATCCCCTCGGCTGCTTTACCGAGGATTACGAGCCTGCGGCGGCGGGTTATGATCTTGATTTGCACAACGGCAGAAACAGCGTTACTCCGGAATATCCCGGCGGAACTTATGCTTATTTCATCACAATTGATTCACAGGGAAATCCTGAATATCCTTACATTATCGGACCAACTTATTACGGAGAAGTAATTGCAGGCAACAGCGGTCCGGGAGGAGGGCATATTGTTATATCTGAACCTGTAACGCAGTATACTCCTATAAGCGGCATTAACAGCATAAACGAAGCCGCCGGTTTTGAATTAAGCCAGAATTATCCTAATCCTTTTAATCCGGAAACAAATATAAAATTCAGTATAAATAAGCCTGCTCTGACTACGCTGAAAGTATATGATATATCCGGAAAGGAAGTTTCTTCTTTAATCAGTGAGAATTTAATAGCCGGAAGCTATGCTGTAAAGTTCAACGGCAATTCGCTTTCATCGGGAATATATTATTACGTTCTGGTTTCCGGTGATTTGAAAATGACAAAGAAGATGATGCTGGTGAAGTAGGACTTCAGGTAAAGTAATATTTGTATAATAAGACCCTGTTTTGTGATGAGGCGGGGTTTCCTTATGTTACTAATTAAAAATGTTCTTCTGTTATCTGCAAGAGATGTCATATCTAAGTTACCTTTTATTTACATTTTAAGAATTCTTTTTTTAAATTATCTTTTTTTAAAGAATCAAGAATTAATTTGTATCTGCATTTTGCAAAGAATATTTATCTTAATTAAAAAATTCATTTTTGCTCAATCGATTTTCACTTCAAGCAAACATTCCTTCGAATATGGTAATTAAAATAGAACTAAATTGTTATTCTGATACCGCAATAGAAGCTTTACACTGGAATGTAAAAGCATTAAAAGTTAAAGTAGATGATATAATTAAATAGCATATGGGTTCAAACGATCGAAAACAATTACATGAAAGACTATGGGCTGCAGCAGAGCAATTACGTGCTAATAGCTCACTTAAGCTAAATGAAATAGCCGAGCCGATTTTAGGGTTGATTTTTCTTAAATTCGCTGATGTGAAATTTCGCCGAGCTAAAGCGGAAATTGAAAAAGAACGGGAAAAAATGACCGGCAGGAAACCACCGATTACTCCCGATCATTATAAACAACGCGGCGTTCCTTTTATTCCGGATGAAGCGGGCTATATGTATCTGATGAGTTTACCTGAAGGGAAAAATATCGGCAAAGCTATTAATGACGCAATGAAGGAAATTGAACAAAAGAATCGCGAATTGGCTGGAATTCTTCCACAAGATTATACGACGCTTTCATCACAGCCGGCAGAAAATAGTCGAATCATTCTAACACTCCTAAAAAACTTTAACCAAATTCCTGATGATATTGATGGAGATGCTTTCGGTGAAATTTATGAATATTTCCTTGGTGAGTTTGCACGTGCTGAAGGTCAAAAAGGGGGAGAGTTCTTTACACCTCAATCTATCGTAAAATTACTTGTTGAAATTATTGAACCTTATCACGGTAAAATTTTTGATCCGGCATGCGGAAGCGGAGGAATGTTTGTTCAGTCAGCTAATTTTGTTGCACGTCATCAGAAGCATAAGCGTCCTATTATGGAGGAGGTAGGGATTTATGGACAGGAGAAGGGAGCTAATAATATGAGGATTGCTAAAATGAACTTAGCAATTCACGGATTATCCGGAAAAATTGAGCTCGCTAATTCTTTTTATGAAGACCCTCATAAAAGTATCGGTCAGTTTGACTTTGTACTTGCTAATCCGCCGTTCAATGTAAAAGGTAAAGATAAAAACGGACAAATAGTTATTGATCCGGCGCGTCTTCAAGGAGACAAACGCTACAACTATGGACTTCCCATTACAGGCAAAGGTGAAATTTCAAATGCCAACTATCTGTGGATGCAAATTTTTGCCAGTGCGTTAAATGACAATGGAAGAGCTGGTTTTGTAATGGCTAATTCAGCAAGTGATGCAGGTAACGCTGAAAAGGAACTTCGTAAAAAGATGATTGATGCTGGGCTGATTGATGTAATTGTTTCAGTTGGTACAAATATGTTTATGAACGCCACATTATCTTGTACTCTTTGGTTTTTTGATAAGAGAAAAAACAGAACAGATAGACATACAAAAATGCTATTTATTAATGCACAAGATATTTTCACTCCTATTGATCGTTCACACAGTGAGTGGACGGAAGAACAAATTCAAGAAATCGCTGGCATTGTTCGCCGATATCGAGAGGAAAAAAGCGAAGGAAAATATAAAGATATAAAAGGCCGATGTAAAGTAGTTACATTAAATGAAATTCACGCCAATGATTATTCACTCAATCCCGGGCGATACATAGAGATTGTAGAAACAGAAATGAATGATGTTGATTTTGATGAAAGAATGAAAAAACTGAAGGACGAATTTACTATACTAACTACCGAAGCTCATAATCTGGAAAAGAAAATCTATAAAGATTGGAATAGAATTCTATAAAAGACTATGGTATCACTTCAAAAAGTAAAATTAGGAAATATTTTTAAGCTTGAGTATGGTAAAGGTTTGATTGCAGAAAAGAGAACTTCAGGCTTGTATCCTGTTTATGGTTCGTCTGGGTGTATTGGTTCGCACAATGAATATCTGATTGAAGGTCCTGGAATTATTGTTGGTAGAAAAGGATCTGTGGGAGAGATTTATTTTTCTAAAAAAAACTTTTTCCCGATTGATACTGCTTATTATATTTCTAAAAACGATTCAAAATACAATATAAGATTTCTATATTATTTTTTAAAAACTCAAAACATAAAGAGACTACAAGGTGATGTTGGAGTACCAGGACTTAATCGTGAGACAGTTCATAATGAGATAGTTTCGTATATTGATAATCTAACTATCCAAGCTCGTATTGCTTCCATTCTTTCTTCTTACGATGAGCTAATTGAAAATAATGAAATGCGAATAAAGTCACTAGAAGAAATGGCTCAACTTCTCTATGCAGAGTGGTTTGTGAAATTTAAATTTCCTGGGCACGAAAAAATGAAAATAATTGATT
>JAEUSI010000173.1 GCA_016788375.1 Ignavibacteria bacterium
GTGGCAAGTGTTACTGCATCATTTGAACCGAAGATTTCAAGTATTTTTTCCCTGATTTCTTCTTTTTCGTTTATTACTTCTGCCATTATATATTTTAATGTTGTTTATAAAAATTTCCCGTGTACAGGTTTTTTAAAGTACCGCTTTAATTCTTTTAATCGCTTCCTTTATGTTTTCTCTCGAATTTGCATATGAAAATCTCAGATATCCTTCACCGTATTCGCCGAATGAAGTTCCGGAAAGAGCCGCTACTCCGCCTTTATAAAGTAAAATCTCATTCAGGTCTTTTGATGAATATCCCGTCTTCGTAATATTCGGAAATGCATAAAATGCCCCGTTAGGTACAATGCATGAAAATCCTTTTATTGAATTCAGTCCGTCAACTATTATATCCCTTCTTGCCATGAATTCAGCTTTCATTACTTCTACAGAATCCTGCGGTCCTTCATATGCCTCTATGCATGCTTTCTGTACCATCGTGTTTGTGCAGGAATTGCTGTTAGTCATCAGTTGTGCTATAAGTTTTGCAAGTTCTGTATTCATAACTCCGTATCCCGCTCTCCAGCCGGTCATTGCATATGTCTTTGAAAATCCGTCGAGTATAATTGTCCGGTCTTTAAATCCGGGAATCTGTGTTATTGAAAAATGGTCGCCCTTGAAAATAAGCCTGCTGTAAATCTCGTCGCTTAAAATCCAGATGTCCGGCCGGTCTTTGAGAATTTCCCCGATTTCCCGGATCTCGCTTTCCGTTAATATTCCTCCTGTCGGATTCTGCGGCGTATTAATTATGAGCATTTTTGTTTTCGGAGTTATGAGTTTCTTCAGATCCTTCGTGTCGAATGCGAAGCTCATTTCTTCCTTTAACTTCAGCGGAACTGGCTTTCCGCCTACAAATTTAATCATTGATTCATAAATCGGAAATCCCGGATTCGGATAAATCACTTCATCACCTTCGTTAACAAGTGTCAATATTGCATAAAACATTATCGGCTTTGCTCCAGGTGTCATAACGACTTCATCAGGATGAACTTCAATATGCCTTGTTCTGCTTATGTAATCTGCTATTGATTTCCTTACTTCTGGAATTCCGGCTGACGGAGTATAATGTGTATCACCGGCTTTAATAGAATTAATTGCCGCCTGACAGATATTTTCAGGCGTTGGAAAATCCGGTTCGCCAATTTCAAGATGTATAATGCTTTTTCCTTCGGCTTCAAGCTTCCTTGCTTTTGCCAAAACTTCAAACGCTGTTTCCGTTCCGAGATTTGACATTCTGTCTGCGATTTTCATATGGCTGTATGTTTAATATTTTTGGTAATTAATAATTTTTGAATTTTTAAAATTAGACCTGATATTATTTTAATACTTTACTGTAAAGCATCAATACTTTTTATTCCGGATTAATGTTTTGAATTCCTCAGCCTGATTAAGCAAATTTCTGATTTCAATGAATCTACCTTTTGACCGGTAAATTAATTTAAATTCATTATTTCATTTTGATTCAAATGTCAAATCACTCGCCCAGATAAGCTTTTCTTACTTCTTCATTTTTTGCCAGCGACTTTGCATCGCCTTCCAGAATAATGTGACCTGTTTCCATAACATATCCGTAATCTGCAATTGACAATGCCATATTTGCATTCTGCTCTACGAGTAAAATCGTCAATCCTGTTGTTTTGTTCAATGCAACAATTTGTTCGAAGATAGATTTTACCAGTATCGGAGCTATACCGAGTGAAGGCTCATCAAGCAAAAGAAGTTTCGGCTTTGACATAAGAGCTCTTGAAATCGCAAGCATCTGCTGTTCGCCTCCGCTTAAAGTACCGCCAAGCTGTTTAAGTCTTTCCTTGATTCTCGGAAAAAACGTGTAAATGAATTCAAGATCTTCTTTCAGATTATTTTTATCTTTTCTTGTATAAGCACCCATTTCAAGATTTTCCTTAACGGTAAGATTTGAGAAAATCATTCTTCCTTCCGGAGACTGGGAAATGCCGAGCTCCACGACTTTGTTTGCCGGAAGACTCACAAGATCATTATTAACAAAACTGATTGAACCCGAAACCGGTTTTATCAGAGAAGAAATAGTTCTCAGCAAAGTAGACTTTCCTGCTCCGTTAGCGCCGATCAGAGTTACAATTGATTTCTCTTTTACCTTAAGATTTATACCCTTAAGCGCTTTTATTGCCCCGTAATTAACGTGAAGATCTTTTATCTCTAACACTTCTCAGATTTTGGATTTTTCTCTAATTTGGAATTTGGAATTTCTGAATTGGAATTTTTCAAATTTATTTTTGATGTTTTCCCTATTGATGTAAATATTGCAGTTAATTCCATTGCCTCTTTTATCAGGTCAGCAATTCTCACTTCTCTGACTAATTTTGATTCTTTAATTATCTCAAGCCAATATAACGATTCATCGGCTTCTTCTTCCACAATCCTGATTTTGGAAACAAATTCTGCTTTTGATCTTGACCTGCATGCGGACCGATAGTTTGCACCTACTGATGTTGCTGATCTTATTAATTGATTTGCAATAACTTTTCCTGAAATACTGTTAGGTAAACTTTCTATTAAATTAATTACTCTTAAAGAAAACTTTTTAGTCCTGAGTTTTAATTCTTCAGAAGTCATTTATCATTTACAAATTAATATAATTAAAGTGTACTAAATTCCAAATCCGATATCCCAAATTCCAAATCAATGTGCCGTTTCCCCTAAATACGCCTCAATTACTTTAGGATTATTTTTTATTTCTTCCGGTTTTCCTTCGGCGATCTTTTTGCCGTAATCAAGCACGAATATTCTTTCACAGACACCCATTACAACCTTCATATCATGTTCAATCAGAAAGATTGAAATTTTAAATTTGTCTTTTACCATTTTTATAAGATTCATCAGATCGACTTTTTCTGTGGGATTCATTCCTGCTGCAGGCTCGTCAAGCAAAAGCAGCTGAGGTGAAGTTGCAAGCGCCCTGACAATTTCAACCTTCCTTTGCTCACCGTAGGGAAGTGATTTTGCAGCTTCGTTGCCGGCATCATAAAGTCCGAATATTTCCAGCAGCTCATCTGTTCTGTCTTCAAATCCCTTTTCTTCATCCAGGAAACTTTTAATCTGAAATACCGACTGAAAGAAACCTGCTTTTAAATTTTTTACAAATGAAACTCTGATATTATCCCTGACACTCAGACTTGAGAATAATCTTATGTTCTGAAATGTCCGGCTGATTCCGAGTTCGGCAACCTGATATGGCTTGAACGGAACAACACTCTGACCGAGAAATCTCACATCACCTTCAGTCGGATTGTAAACTCCGGTAACAATATTAAACACAGTGGTCTTGCCTGCGCCGTTCGGTCCGATCATTCCGATAAGTTCGTCTTTTCCAATCTGAGCATTAAGTTTATCGACGCATGTCAATCCGCCGAATCTCATTGTACAATTATCTATCTCTAATAAGTTCAATTTGATGACAAACCCTTTTTTAAAAAAATATTTTTAATTTTTGTTTCAATTTAACCTTTTTTTTTCTGGTATAATTGTTAAAATTAAACGAGCAACAAAATACACCGCTAATGCACCTACAACACCACCAACAAAACCACCTGGGATTTCGACTTTATTAGTTAAGTTCAGAATAAAAAAGATAACTGCACCCCAATATCCAGACAATAAAGCTATCTCATTTTTATCTAACTTAGATCCTCTTATCAGCATCATCCATATTAATAACAACGCATATATTATCATTCTATATTCCGCTATTCCCCTCAAAAGCTCCGGCAAAATCGTTAAAACGATTGCTGCAATAATGACACCGATCATGCTTCCCATTCCTCCGAGAATTACCATCACAACAATTTCCACTGACTTTAAAAAATTAAAATCTTCCGGATTCAGATATAAATTAAAATGTCCGTAAAGAGCTCCGGCAATTCCGGCAAAAAATGCTCCGCTTACGAAAGCTATTACTTTGAACTTTGTGGTATTAACACCCATAGACTCTGCAGCTACTTCATCATCTTTTACAGCGAGAAAGCCTCTGCCGTATGTTGAACTCATAAGATTGCTTATGAAATAAATTATCAGGGCAACAAATGTAAATGTCCAGAAAAAATTCGTGTACTTCGGAACCGAATAAAATACATACGGAACATTCGACATATCCGCCGGAATCTGAGATGCCTTGACGCCGTTTTCAAAAATGTAAGCTCCTCTGAAACCCTGTGATGCGCCGATGACATCCATACTCTGAATGACAACTCTTATAATTTCCGCAAATCCGAGAGTTGTAATCGCAAGATAATCACCTTTCAGCCTCAGTGACGGCACACCGACAATTATTCCCGCAAAAGCTGCGGCTATTCCTCCGGTAAACAAAACAATTAAAAAAGAAACCGTCTCTCCGAAAACGCCTGTTCCGAATGTGTTCATAAAAAACGGCGCAAAGTAAGTTGAGATTGCAATGGAAAGATATCCTCCGATAGCCATAAATCCCGCATGACCGAGCGAAAACTGTCCGGTGTAACCGTTGATAAGATTCAGACTTGAAGCGAGAATAATATTTATACCGATGTAAATCAGTATGGTATAAAAGTAAGGGTCTAAATTTCCTGTGAAAATATTAATTATGAAAATCAGAACAAGAGAAGAGAGGAATAGAATTTTATTCTTCATCGGAAACTAAATATGGTTTCTGTAACTCACTCAGGGATGTAAAAATTGAAGCTTTATTGTAAAAATTTTTTAGGACGTAAATATTAAAGGCAATTTTTAAAACTGCACAAACTCAGTATGCTGAATTTACCCGTAAGAGCAGGATAAACTTAAAATACTCTCCGCACTTATTGAAAGTGGGCGATTAAGGACTCGAACCTCAAACCCCCTCGGTGTAAGCGAGGTGCTCTAGCCAATTGAGCTAATCGCCCTGAATTTTTGCTGATTTCAAAAATAAAGTTTTAAATCATAAAATTCAAACCACTTATTAAACATTTTTGAATTTCTAAAGTAATCAACATTAATATTCGAGGAAGAAATTTGCAGAATGTGAATTTCCGCTGCGGTTTGTGTTCCAAAAAGTTTACTTAAGCGATTTGACAGAACCTGTCAGCAG
>JAEUSI010000174.1 GCA_016788375.1 Ignavibacteria bacterium
TCCCGTTATGCCTTGTAATGGGAAATGAAATTACTGGTGTTTCAAGGGAAATAATAGAAATTGCCGATACTTCTTTTGAAATACCGATGCTGGGAATTAAACAGTCGTTAAATGTTTCTGTTGCATACGGAATTGCCGTATTTGAAATGGTTAAAAAACTTAATTTCAGAAATGAACTCATTTAGGAAAGTATGGTTATTGTCATTGACATTTTTAGCCTAAAAAAAGTATTTTACATATAAATATAAACCAAAATGAAGAAACTAAACTTAGTTTTAATTATTTTATTAATATCTGCCGGAAATACATTTTCACAGTTTAAAGGTTATGACGATAAAGGAAGTTCATACAACACAAATTCAAGCAATCTCATTCTCGGATTCATAAATCCGAAAAACTTTACGATGAATCATTCTTTTAATGTATCAATGATAAACACAGGTTACGGAAGCGTTTCTCTGACATCATACATAAATTCCATGAATTACAGAATTTCCGAGAAATTCAATATAAGCGCTGATGTAAAATTCCAGTATTCACCCTATGCTTCTTCACAGTTTGGCACGGCTTATTCAAATTCTCTTCAGAAAGATCTTTCCGGAGTTTATCTTTCAAGAGCAACATTAAACTATAAAATTTCGGATAATTCTTTCATTACATTTCAGTACAACAACTACAATGAAGGTGATTATTACGGTAATTTTTACAATCCCGGCGGTTTTAATGCTTTTCAGAATCCGGGTTGGAGATAAATTTTTTTTTCATATAAACAACTTTAAACCGAGGGTAAGTATACTTTCGGTTTTTTTATTTTTTAAAAATTTCACTGCCAGTTGAAAAATAATTTATTTAATTATTTATTAAACGGATTAATAATTTTATTTCTGATTATAGTGGCGTATTTTGGCTTCAATCTTGTAAATAATTCGCTTAAATCAGAAAAAGAGATAAAGGAAATAACCGACACATCAAAGACTCTTACAAGTCAGCCTAATCTTACTATTCAGCTTGAAGTGCAGAACGGATCAGGTGAAAACGGCATTGCGGTAAGATTTACGGATTATCTGAGAAAGAATAATATGGATGTAGTTGAAATCGGAAATTACAAATCACAGGATGTTGCAAAGACACTTGTTATTGACAGAAGCGGAGACAATATCAAAGCGAGAAAGGTTGCACAGATACTGGGTGTAAGTGAAAGAAGCATAATTCAGCAGATAAACAACAGTCTTTATCTGGATGTTACTGTTGTCATCGGAAAGGATTTTAAAGAATTAAAACCATTTTTAGAAAAGAAAAAATAAATATGAATTCCGAGAAACTTGCTTATAAAATTTCAGATCTGATGCTCCGGAAAAAAGGAATCGGCATTAAAATTCTGGATCTCAGGAAACTTACCACCGTAACTGATTACTTTGTGATATGTTCTGCTTCATCAGATACTCAGGTAAAGGCTATATCTGATTTTATAAAGGAAGAAACAAAGAAAATAGATGAAAGACCCTGGCATAATGAAGGATATACCAATTTGAGCTGGGTGCTGCTTGATTTCGTTGATGTTGTTGCCCATATATTTCTTGAAGATACAAGGAAATTTTATAATCTTGAAGGACTTTGGGCTGATGCCGTTATAACGGAAATAAAAGATGAATAAGCATGAAATCCTCAAAGCCAAGATTAATTCTTACTACCGGAGATCCTGACGGAATCGGTCCGGAGATTATTCTGAAAATTTTTAAAAATAAAAAATTTACAGAATTGTATAATCTTAAAATTTCCGGTTCAAAAAAAATTTTTGATTATTATTCATCTCTATTAAATCTTCCGGAAATAGAAGAAAACGCATTTATTGAAATCCCGCTTCCGCGGAATTTTAAAATAAATCCGGGAAAAACAGGAAAATCTGCGGGTAAATTCTCGGGGGATTCAGTAAAAAAAGCTGCTGAACTTTGTCTTAAAAATGAGTTTGATGCAGTCGTTACCCTGCCTTTATCAAAAGAATCATTAAATAAAGGAGGTTACAATTATCCCGGACACACTGAAATGCTTTCTGAAATTACATCTTCTTCTGAAACTGCAATGATACTTCATTCCCGAAAATTTTCCGTGGCACTGTTAACCGGACATATACCTGTAAAAAATATCAGCAGAAAACTTACAAAAGATTTGATTTTCCGAAAAATAGTTACAGTTAATAATTCACTTATACGGGATTTCGGCATTAAGAATCCGAAAATAGCAATATTATCTCTGAATCCCCATTCAGGTGACGGAGGATTAATCGGAAATGAAGAAATAAATATTATAAATCCAGTAATATTGAAAATGAACAGTATGGGTTTTAATATCAGAGGGGCATTTTCATCAGATGCTTACTTTGCAAATAAAATGTATCAGAAATTTGACATAACTGCTGCAGTTTATCATGATCAGGGTCTGATTCCTTTTAAGATGATTTCTTTCGGTAAAGGGGTAAATTTTACTGCAGGTTTGAAAATAACAAGAACTTCACCGGATCACGGTACTGCATTCGATATAGCCGGAACAGGTAATGCAAACGAAGAAAGCACAATGCATGCAATAAAACTTGCGGAAAAAATAGCTAATGGAAAAGAAAGAAAATTCCAGGAATAAAAAAGTCCTGATTATCTGTTCATCAGAAACTCAAGAATTTTTTTCCAGTCTTTATTAAAATCATATTCAAATCTGTCATAAGGATTTATTTCAAAGGCTTTTTCGAGCATTTGAATTCCCGATTCTATATCTTCGCTGAGAAAATAAATTTTCGATTTTTCATAATACGGTTCAGCCCATACTGGATTGTTTTTTATTGCATTATCAAAAGCTTCAAGTGCAGGAATATACGATTTTGTGTCAATCAATGTGCATCCGTAATCATACCAGGCATCATAATTTGACGGCTCGAGCTTCAGAACCGTTTCATAGCTTTTCAGAGCTTCACCGGTTTTTCCAAGGGCATGTTCGGCATCTGCCTTTAAATACCAAATCTCGGGATAATCCTTGCACAATATCAAAGCAGAATTAAAATCTTCTATGGCTTTTTCATAATTTTTTAAACTAAAGTAACAGTTTCCCCTGCCGTAATATGATTCGTAATTGTGTGAATCTACTTTTATGGCATCTGTAAAAGACTTTATTGCCTGATCAAATTCTCCCAGTTCTTCATATGCATTTCCCATATTGTGCATTGAATATGAATCGGTTTTTTTAAGAGAAAGCGCTGTCTGATAACATTCAATTGCTTTGTACAGTCTGCCTACTGAAGCGTATGCATTTCCGCAGTTATACCAGGCAGAAGAAAAATTATGTCTTAATGCAAGACAGGTTTCGTAACTTTCTATGGCTTTCAGATATTTTCCCATTCTGTTAAGTACAATTCCCCTGTTATACCATGCGGTATAATTCATTGGTGAGTATCTCAGATGTTCATCATAAGCATTTACCGATTCATGAAGCATGTCCAGAAAATCATAGCAGTATCCGAGTTCATAATAGGCATCTTTATGCAGAGGATCTGCTTTCAGAACGTTTTTAAAACTTTCTGCTGCTTCAGTAAATTTTTCCATTTTTTCAAATGTGAGACCCATATTGAAAATTGAATCAACATTTCCGGGTTCCATTTCATATGCTTTCGAAAAACAGTCGAGTGCCAGTTCATATTTCTCTGAATTATCAAGTGTAATTCCCTTGTTTATAAAGACTTCCGAATCTGTAGGGTCAAGAAGAATGGCTTTATCGAAATACTCTAATGCTTCGTCAAATTTGCCGAGACTGTCGAGTATCAGGGCTTTTTTATGCCAGGCGTCAGTGGAATAGGGATAAATATCTAACAGAACATTGACATAGCTTAATGCTTTTTCAAATTCGTTGTTATCGTAATAGAAATTTATTATCTGTTCAAGGTTCTCTGCATCGAAACTCTTTTTTGCTTCTTCTTCAAGTTTAAGAATTTTTTCAAGTTCCTCTTTCTTATTGTTTCTTTTTTCGTCATTTTCTGAATCTTCGTCGCTGAAAAAATTTAGACTTTCAAGATCGCTCATTTTAACTCCTTTGCTTTTATGCCAAATTCTTTTAATGAAATTATGTAAAAGTCTGTTTTAAGTCAAGTAATTATTCATTAAGAGTAAAATTTTTACATCATTTTTCTCGGATAAACTACATATAAAAATCAGTTTAAGAAATTTTAAAATTTTTGACTTTTATCATATTACTTTTAATTGATTATCTTTAATTTAAACTGAAATAATCAGTAAAAAACTTCATTAATTTAAATCTCGGAATTTGTATCAGCACATATTATAAAAACATAAACGAAGAATTATGAAAAAATTTATTTACATTTCAGTACTAATTTGGGGACTAATCGCGGTTTCAGAATCATTTGCACAGGATAAGAAAGAAGCAGCCGACAGTTCTTACGGAAAGATATGGGGAACGGCATTCGGAGATTATTATTATAAAACAGGCGGTGATTCTACAGGTAATCAGCTTCAGTACACGCCTTACAACAAAGATTACAATGCTGTTGATTTCAGAAGAATTTTTCTCGGTTATGATTACAATTTTAACAGTAAATTCTTTGCATCGGTGGTATTGGGATTTGACGGGTCAGATGCTCTGACAAACAATAAAAGAGCTTTTTTTATAAAAGATGCATATCTGAAATGGAAAGAAATATTTACAGGTTCTAATCTTACAATCGGATTATTTTCAACACCGGGATATTCTGTTGCAACAGAAGTCGTCTGGGGTTACCGGTCAGTTGAAAAAACCATAATGGATCAAAGAGGCTATCTCAGTTCAAGAGATCTAGGCGTAATGTTAAACGGATCATTTGACAAAGACAAAAACTACGGTTATTATTTTATGATTGGCGACGGTACGGGAGCTTCAGTTGAAAACAATAAATACAAAAGATTCTACGGAAATCTTCTCGGAAATTTTGCCGGTAAAAAGCTGATGGTAGATCTGTACAGTGATTATGAGGCTACTGGTCCAGGTACAAGCAATACAACATTCGACGGATTTATAGGATATAAAACCCCTGCAATCTCTGCAGGAGCGGAATATTTTTTCCAGTATCAG
>JAEUSI010000175.1 GCA_016788375.1 Ignavibacteria bacterium
TCTTTTGGCGAACACGATAGCACAATAGCTGCTGAAAGAATAAATAAAATTAATGCTTTCATGGATTGAGTTTTTTGGAATAAGTGAAGGTAGTCAAAAATCCGAGAAGCATGAAGAGGCAGTGGTGTGAAAGGAATATCTTATTTTTTTTATTTCTTTCCTTTTCATTTCAAAAAGTTATTCACAGGGTGAGATTGTTTATGACTTTTCATTAAAATCTATGCCCGGATGGATCTGGGGTGGAGTAGAAATGAAGTATTCTCATCAGGAAGATAATAAAGAAAATGGATATGCAGAATTATATTCTAATGGAATTATATCAGCTAACGCTTATATAGGTAAAATTATTCTAAAACAACAGCATTTGTTTACAGCCGGAAATTATATAAACATTATGCTTAATGGAGTTAAAAACGATGTGTATATTCGGATTCAGCTGCTTTATGATGTCAACAATGATCATTCGATTAATCCGGAAAGCGATTTAATTCTTTCAACAAAACCAATCTCAATAAATTTTGACGGCTGGAAAGAGATTAAAGTAAAGTTGGATCAGGAAAACTTTGATGTAATCTCTAAAAATAAAGATAATCTGGAAGTAACTGAAGAAAATGCTTTCGGAATTCAACTTGAATTTGAAGCAGGAAATGATTATGTGAAATCAAAATTCGAGTCTGGTATTGCTTTGATTTCTGAAATTCCGAATAAAGAATCAATATCAGATGGTGAAATGGGAAGTTCAAACTCAACTGAATCTTATTTTCAGGCAAACAATTTCCCTAATCCGTTTAATCCTTCGACTAAGATAACTTACACATTACCGCAGTCAACATATGTTTCGATTACAGTCTATGACCAAATCGGAAGACAGGTAGAAAACTTAATTGAGCAGAATCAGGAACAAGGTGAGCATTCTGTTGAATTTACTGCAAATGATTTACCAAGTGGAATTTATTTTTATCGGATAAAAACAACTGAGAAGACAGAAGTAAGAAAGATGATATTAGCAAAGTAGCATTTCTTAAAAACATAAAAAAAAAATCCTCTAAATCATAACATGTTCAGGGGATTTTTATTTTAGATTATTTTATTACCAAAACCTATTTTACAATTGCTATACCTGCTGGAAAAGAACCCATTTCTACTCTATCAGGCAATAATTCATAATTTGAGACTTTTATTAATCTGGTTACCCCTATTTTTTTGCTTCCAACCTGAGGATGATGTCCATCGAATCCCGATTGCGTTTCACAAGCAATTATTGCATACTGTCCATCTGAAGTAAAATCTACACCGTGAGGCTGAATTCCTACACCTGAAACAGTCGTTTCCAGGCTCTGATTTGACGTGTTTATAACTGAAACAGTATTATTATTTCTGTTGCATACAAATAAATGTTGTCCGTCATTTGTAAATTTCATAAGTAAAGGAAAAGAATTTGCACCCAGATTTATTGCATTTACTTGCTGTAAATCCGAAGAATTATACACTCTGACCTGACTTGACCCTCTGCAAGAAATAAACAGAAAATTTCCGTCGGGTGAAATTTCAATTTGATAAGGTCTGAATTGAGAAGTACCGTTACCTGTTGGAGGAACCGAAGGATCTATAGGAGATTTTTCATAAGTAGAATCACTTGCATAAAAGTTATTTACATTAATTTTAAATATATACTCCCCTATTTCAGAAGCTACAAATAAAGTATTTCCGTCTTCAGATAATGCCATTCCATGAGGTCCTTTCATTCTTTGTTCGGAGAATATTCCTGTTACAGTCATTGTTTCAGTGTTGAATTTTGTTGTTGTAGTAACAGTTCCTGTTGATTCAAAATTAGTTACAAATCCGGTCAATCCATCCGGTGTTATTTCTATATGAGCAGGGCTCTGACCTGCCTGCATTCTTCCTAAAAGTTCATAAGTAGTTAAATTATACTTCTCAACATATCCTTCCTGAATCAAACTCACGTAAAAAAATCGTTTATCCGGGCTGATTGTAACATAATGAGGTGCATCAAGGATATTCGGCTGACCGCCAACAGGAATAAGTCTAGTAACCTGTCTTGTATTTGCATTTAAAACGGCGACAAGATCTGCCGCTTGATTTGTTATAAATCCTTTGACATTATCAGACAAATCACTGAATGCAACTTTTCCTTCTTTACTTTTTGCTCCTGCATTTATCCAGTCCATTATTTTTGATACATTTTGTGAACTTATTTTGTGATATTCGGGAAAAATCTGAACTTCCGTAACTGGAGCAAAATTTGTATCAGAATTTATTACACTTATTAAATGTGACCAGAATCCGTTATATGGTATAACCATTGTGCCGTTATCTGAACCGTTTAAAGTTTTTTCCCAGTTGTTGAGATCCAATCCACTCGCACTGTTTGTACTTGCATGACACTGAGGTGTATTACATGTGATATTACTGGAAGTGTATGGTGTATTGAAAATTGCTGCTATTTCATCAGGGAATGACTGCGAATCTGCCACCGGTGGCTCAACAAAATCCTGTTCGCATGATTGAAAAATCAAAGTAAGGGAAGAAATTAAAATTAATACAATAATTGCATTAATTAATGATCTAAATTTCATTTTCATCTATAATTTTTATTGTTTTTTTTTCGAATAATTCGATTTCAGAAATAATATTCTGATAAATTTTTTCAGGTTTATTTTGAGAATTAACGTTTACTAATATTCCCATTCCTTTGCAAACAGTGATCCCCGATTTATTGTTTTTTATAATCTGATCGAAACAAAAGCTGGTCTTTTTTATCCAGGATATTTTAGTATATATGTCTAATAAATCGTCTAAAAATGCAAAAGATAAATAGTCTATTTCATTACGTACTACAACAACTTTGAGACCAATGTTAAAAATTCCTGTAGGTAATAAATTATACCCCAGATTCCTGAAATACTCTACTCTTCCGGTTTCAAAATACTTTAAAAAATTCAGATTATGAACTATTCCCTGTGAATCAATATCATAAGTCCTGACACGGATCTGACATAAATGGGTGAATTCAGATGTTTCCAAAAAAATGTTTATTTTTAACTAAAATACGATATTGTATACGAAATTTCAATAGTAACTATTTACTTACTTATTTTTTAAAATGTGTTTAGTATATTAAAATATGATAAGTAAAAATAAAAAATTAAACAAAAAAATAGGACTTGTAGGATTTCCTATTGATCTTGGTGCTGACAGAAGAGGAGTGGATATGGGACCTTCAGCCATCAGATATTCTAATCTTGAACACAAACTGGAGAATCTTGGCTATAAAGTCACAGATTTCGGCGATATAGATATAGAAATTTCTGAAACGCAGAAAATTAAGAATTCGAAACTCAAATATCTTCCTGAAATTGAAAAGACTTCTAAAATACTTGCCAATAAAGTTGAATCTCTTTTGGTGAGAAATTATTTTCCGCTGATTATAGGAGGAGATCATTCGACGGCAATCGGTTCAATTGCAGGTATTTCAAATTACTGCCGAAAGAGAAATAAAACACTAGGTGTAATATGGATTGATGCTCATGCTGACATGAATACTGAGGACACTACTCCGTCTGGAAACATCCACGGAATGCCGTTAGCGGTTGCATTAGGCCTCGGTCACAGAAAACTTACCCATATTAACGGATTTTCTCCTAAGGTTAAAGTTGACAATGTGGCTTTAATAGGAATCAGAGATGTTGATTTTCTTGAATCAATAAATATAAAAAATCTGAACCTGACTGTTCATACAATGACTGAAATAGATAAAGCAGGCATACACAGGATAATTGCAAAAGTATTAAATGATTTTAAATCAAAAGTAGATTTTATTCATATCAGTTTCGATATGGACGGAATAGATCCTGATTTTGCAGAAGGAGTAGGTACACCGGTTCCCGGAGGGCTTACATACCGCGAATCTCAGCTTCTCATGGAAATGGTTGCAGATTGCGGATGCATGAACTCACTTGAAATACTTGAGGTTAATCCGATACTCGACAATAAAAACAGAACGGCAAATCTTGCTACTGAGCTGATTGTTTCTGCGCTTGGAAAAACTACTTTATATAACTGATTTCTGATTTATTTCTGAATCAAAGTAATTTTTTCATCTTATCAACTTTTTCTTTTGTTTCATTGTACTTTTGTCTTTCTGCATTTACAACTTCAGCAGAAGCTTTTTGAATAAAATTTTCGTTTGAAAGTTTCTTTTCTAGCCCGGTTATATACTTTTCCAGATTTTCAATTTCTTTGATAATTTTCTCTGAATTCTTTTCTCCTTTTACAATTTCATTCAATGAAATAAAGATTTCAAATTTATTTATAACCGTTCTGGAATAATTTGCAAAGGAAACATTTTTGTCTGAATCAGAATTATTAAATTCCAGAGTAACTATGTTACATAGTGATTTAATGTAGTTTTCAAATTGCTGCAATATCTGTAATGACTCATCATCAGTAGTTCTTATTTCCATATTGCATTTTTCGGAAGGAGAAACCTGATTTTCCGATCTTAAATTTCTTATTCCGGTAACCAGTTCTTTAACAACTTCAAAATCATTTTCCGTATGACTGCTTACAGCAGTATCATTCTGAACGGGAAAGGATTCGAGTGAAATGCTTTCTGATACTCTGTTTTCATCAAGGATATGCCACAGCTCTTCAGTTGCATATGGTATTACAGGATGAAGTATTTTAAGAATATTTTCATAATATTCGACAGCTTTGTTAATAATCGCTACTGCATTTTCGGGATGCAGATTCAGTTTAATTTTCATAAGTTCGATATACCAATCACAGAAATCACTCCAGACAAAATTATATATTACTTTAGTATATTCATTTAACTTGTAATCATTAAGACATTTTTCTGCTTCAGCCAGTGATGAATTATATCTGCTTTCTATCCACTTATCTGTCAGATCTGCAATATAATTATCTGATTGTCCGGAGGAAAATTTTTCTTTTGACATAAGAAGAAATCTTCCGGCATTCCATAGTTTGG
>JAEUSI010000176.1 GCA_016788375.1 Ignavibacteria bacterium
CCGAACATCCTGTTGAAGCCCAGACGTTTGTTCCTCCGCTGTATTCAGTCCATAAAGCAAAGCAGCTTTCGTCTTCCGGACCGTATCTGATTCCCGGTCTCGGCTGAGCATTGAATGGATTTGTGTTTATATGATTCATCTGCAGAACTAATCCTCCCCAAACGTTATTTACTGCAGAACAATATGTAACAGGTACACACGACAATGTATTTTCTGAATAAGCGCATGAATAAAATCCCGGAGCGCTTCTGTATCCGATGATATCAGCTCTTTTGGAATTGTTGCTTCTGTAATCCACATAACCGTTTACCCAGCTTCCGCTTCCGTTTGTTGTCATGTAATATTCTATATCCCAGTCGTTAGCTGAATATTTTCTCAGATTAACTATCATCAGATTATTGTAACCTCCGGCAGATGCAATGTATGCCTGATATGCTCTATTGTTCGGTATCGTGCTGATGTTTCCTACATAAGTTGCATAGAATGAAGATATAAAAGTGCTGATTGAAGTTTTTGCAAGTATAATTTTAGATGAATCTTCCAGACTTGATTCGACGACAAGTATGGAATCCTGTCCACCGTTTCTGAAATATGCAATATCCACATAATAATCTACAGGATATCTGAAGAGTAACCCGATAAATCCGGTTGCTTTGTAAGTAAATACCGGAGAAACTGTATAAGGTGAATAGCAAATTGCGACTTTCTCACCTGATAAATATCCGCCGGCTACCGTGCTGTCAAAACAGGTCGTTATATATACCCAGGGATTTGTTTGGTAAGCTTCGTTGTCGGAAACAATACGCGGCTTCCAGTAGAAGTTTGAATTAACAGCTCCAGGCCATGCAAGCGTATATCCTGCATAATCAAGTGTTCCCGTTATCTTAACGATTGTAACTCCGATCCTGTACTGACCTGCATAATTACCGGTCGCATAACCGAATGCCGTCCAGATGTATTTATCACCGCTGCTGTTTTCTATAAGTTCAATGTCAATCTGATCCTGCCACATTCTGTTTCCGGTTGAAAATGCAAGCGTGACTTTTTCATACCATGTTTTCCCGCCGTCATCTGAATAACTAAGGCGTAGCTGATCAACAGTCGCCCCGCTGTTTGGTCCGAATACAAAAGCAGTCCAGATTCTTCCTGCAGTCAGTCCGATCTGCTCTGTACAGGTTGCAATACCTTTTGTTCCGGTTACAGATGAAACAAGACCGATATGAATATTATCCGTCTGATTCCCTTCAGATCTGATTAAACGTAACGGGAATTCTTCTCCGGATTTTGTAACTGAACCTGTTAAAACATCAAGGCGTTTTTGTATTTCAGACACAGCTTCAGTGTTTGCAGTCTGCTTTGCAGACAGCAGCATGCTTTCAAGTCTGGAAATCTCTTTTGAATTAATTCTCTCTGCCTGATTATAATTTCTCTCAGAATCTTCTGTCCTGACTTCAGCCGGAATTTCCTTCGGCTGATTTCCCTTGTCCTGCTGATATGAAGTACTGCATATCAGGAAAATGGAAATTGATAAGAATGTTTTTAAGTACACTATCCCTCCTGTATTTTATTGTTTTTAAAAGTTATGATTAATTATTGTAAATGTTTTTAAGTTCTGTCTGTTCAGCTTCTGAAAAATGCTCTAACTGCTTTTGTAAAGCAAAGAAACTTTTCAGAGGTTTTCACCTCCAAATTCAAATTGTTATTTCGGATTTTTAATGATAATTTCAGAATGAATTAAGCTATAAAACCAGGTTTTGAAAGCAGTAATGTTTACTTCTCTGTATCAGGATCATTTTTTTAAATACTTAATTTTAATTTGTATAAAATACAATTATGCTGAAAAGCACTCTGCTTGATATCCTGAGAACTTTCAATAAAGAGCAGTTAAAAAATTTCGGATTATTCTTAAATTCCCCTTACCACAACAGAAACTCAAATGTTCTGAAACTGTTCAGTTCAGTTAAATCATTCTATCCCGCTTTTAATAACAGCAGGCTTCAAAAGGAAGCAATGTGGAAGTTATTATTTCCCGGACGGGAATTTCGGTACGGTTTAATGAAAAATCTGATTTTTGAGTTACAGAAACTTGCGGAGAAATTTCTTTCTCTTGAGAAATTCGGATCGAACGAATTTGAATTCGGAGTGAATCTTCTTGATGCTTTGCTTGACAAAGATCTCAAAACCCTGTTCTATAAGAATACCAAATATTACAAATCCCGGCTTGTACAATCCGGAATTGACATAAAGTATTTTTATTATAAATATGTATTCGAATCCAAAGAACTTAATCAGATTTATCTCAGTGAAAAAAAGAAACATAAAGATGTTATTCCCGCCGGTAATCCGAATGAAAGCCTTCTCATATTTTTTTTCATCAGCTTTTTCAACAGCAATTATAATTCTCTTCATGAAAGCGTGCTGTATAACAGTCCTTATGATAAAGGATATCTTGATTCCGTAATTGATTTCTATAATAACAGTCCTGTAAAAAACAATAAGTATGTTTCTGTTTTTTCGTCTGTAATTAATACTCTGTTGTATCCGGATGATGAGCGTATATTTTATGCTCTCAGGAAATCATTAAAAAGTAATTCGGGTAAGCTTAGCAGTGAATTGAAATACAATGTATACACTGCTCTGGCGAATTTCTGCACAATGAAGATGATGAAGGGAAATTCTGAATTCATTAAAGAACAGTTCGGAATCTATAAGCTCATGATTGAAAGCGGAAATTACAGCAACGGCAAGGATAATCACATAAATCCATATATGTATGCAAATATAGTAAGCATGGCGGCTAATCTCCGTCAGTTCACCTGGGCTGAAAAGTTTATAGAAAAATTCAAAAGTAAGCTCGATAAGTCACGCCGGGAACAGTGCTTCCCTTTTGCCATGGTTTCTCTTAATCTCAAAAGAAAAAGGTTCGGCACTGCGCTTGAATATTTATCCAGAGTAAAGAGCGGTGATGTTATAGATAAGATAACTATCAGAAGATTTCAGATGATGCTGTACTATGAATCAGGATATCTTGATGAGCTGCATTCGCTCATTGACGCTACAAGGCATTTCATTGCCAATGACAGAAAATCATCTGTAAGGACTAAAATCATTTTCAATAATTTTCTTTACTTTGTAAACAAATTCACTGAAATAAAGGGAAATATTAAGAATAAAAAATATGACGGCTTTTTCCTTCATAAGCTGAGAAAACAAATCAATGAAAGAGAACTCTCGAATAAAACATGGATTCTTGAGAAGCTTGAAGAACTGGAAAATTTTATAATTAAAAAACCCTGATCAAATACCGGTATTAAATTATATCTGAAATCGTACATCAAATATTAAAAACCATAATAAAATAATGTCACGGAACAACCGAAACAGTTCCTCTTGACACATTATTCTCCACCAGGCTTATATCTTCAGCATCTGTGTAATCATCTCCCGTTACATCAGATGAAATATAACCTTCGAGTCCGCCGGAAGCGTCATTTTTAACAATGCTTAAATCCGATGCGTCAACTATACCGTCCTGATCCACATCACCTCCGTAAACACAATAACGGCTTCCCTTTAATACAAGATTATTGCCGTATGACGATGAAGCCGAACTTGTAAAATTATAACTGAGAGCATTATTAATGAACTTATTTCCGGCAGAGCTCCATGTTTCTATGGAATTTCTGTGCTTCAGTACCAGAAAATAATTCGTAGCATTATTCAAATGCGAAAAATCAAATTCAGCATTTCCGCTCGTGTCAGGATATCCGCATGCAGAATCTTTGATTTCGTACGGAGATGAATTATTTCTAATTAGAACTTTCAATGTATCGCTTATCAGTGAATTTGTTTCTGTTTTGTAAAACCCCTGTATCAGCGAAGTAAGCTGAAGTCTCTTAACGGAAGAGAGAATTTTAAAATGATCAATCATATTTCCGCTGACATTATAAAATCTGAAAACAATGCTGTCATGATAAGAGTATGCAAGCATTGCTCCGTAGTTTGCGTTATATCTGAACTGACTTCCTGATACAATAGTATAGAACTCATAAATACTCCTCCCTCCGAGACCGTTAACAATATAAAACATACTGTCATTGAATATTCTTTCATATGAATGATCATGACCTGTAAGCACAGCCGTTGCTCCCCACCTTTTAAAAGGCCATCGCATATAAAGAGAAGAGCCGTGTGCCGAAGATGAATACGGAGGGTGATGGAAATAGACAATCTTAAATTCCTCGGGAGACTGCGAGAGTTTAAGCTTTAGCCATAATGCCTGAACTGAATTGCTGTCAACTCCGTGAGGTTCGTTTGGATCACTGTCAATTGAAAAGAAATGAACATTCCCTCTGACAAAATCATAATATCTTTCATTTCCCGGAAGAGTGAAATAATTCAGATAAGCTGAAGCGGCAGATGTATACCAGTCATGATTTCCCATTGACGGGAAAAATCTGTTGACTGTATCACCCGGTCCGTAAATACCGGTATAGGGATAAATGAACTGACTGTAATACTTTCCGATGTTTGTATCAATTGTAGATGCTTCACCAAGTTCATAATTATTATCCCCGAGAGTAATGATGAATTCCGGATTCCAGCTTTTTACTAAATTGGAAACATTTAGCTCATTAACATTCGCTTTTCCGTAATCTCCTATAATGGCAAATTTAGTCTGTGAAAAGGAATTAGAATAAAATATCAGGGATACAATTAAGAAGTAAAATTTTTTCATATCTGTTCTGTTCAATTATTTGCAAACATCTGTTGTCAAAGTAAGAAAAATCTGATTCATAAAATATACATTTTATTCATTCACAAGAACAGACTGTCGTATAAAATCATAAAATCAGTTGCTGCAGAAATTTATTGTTGAAAAAAATTACTATCCCTTAATCATTTAGCTTTCGGTTACATTTCTTTTTATTGTTTAATTTCAGTATC
>JAEUSI010000177.1 GCA_016788375.1 Ignavibacteria bacterium
GGCGTTATAATGAATTTCCTTCTTGCTTTTCTGATTTTCTATTTTCTTACTCTCGTTAAAGGGAAGACAATTACTGATACGACGCAGGTAGGTTACATTTCACAGAATTCTCCCGCTTATAAAACCGAGCTGAAAGCTGGAGATAAAATCATTTCTATTAACAATTTCCCGGTCACAAACTGGGATGAAATACAATCCAAGATTTATTTTGAAACTCTCGGAGAAAATCTCAGTATCGTTGTCAGCAGAAACGGAGAGACTAAACTTATATCTATTCCAAAAGATAAAACAGGTGATCTTACCGAAAAAGCGTTTGGCATTTATCCGGAAGGAATGGTTCCGGAAATTAATGAAGTTGTGCCGGGAAAACCGGCGTCCGAATGCGGCATTCAGAAAGGCGACCAGATTACGGAAATTAACAATGTTAAGATTTCCGGTCCTCAGCAGCTTACTGATTTAATCAGGGAAAATGCGGGTAAACCTTCAGTTATAAAGTGGAAAAGGAATAGTGAAGAATTAAGCTGTAATATAACTCCTTCACAGGATTCTACTATAGGTATAATGCTGTCTGCTAAATATACAGGTCCCGTAAAGGAGATTTCCTATAATCTGATTTCTGCAGTTCCTAAAGCCGGATATGATATGTATCATTTCGGAATTGAACTGTTCTTCAAGACAATTGCAAAAATTATAAAAGGTGATGTTGCTTTCAAAAAAGCAATAGGAGGTCCTGTAAAAATTGCTCAGGCTTCGGCTCAGTCTGCTGAAGGTGGTATTTATACATTTCTCGGATTTATTGCTTTGCTTTCAATTTCTCTGGCTGTAATAAATATTCTTCCCTTCCCTGCTCTTGACGGAGGACACTTTGTAATGCTTATTTACGAAGCCATTGTAAGGAAACCTGTACCGTATAAAGTTCAGGTCGTTCTGCAGAATGTAGGATTCGCCCTGCTTCTGGCTTTTATGATATTTGTAGTCTATAATGATATCACTTCCATAAAATAATTTATTCTTATCTTGAATGAGGATTTTTAAAACAATATATTTACCGGCAAAATGAGCATTTAAGAAGCTTTCATTTGCTTTATACAGCTCAGAAAAGTTTAATATATAAGTTCATTTACGGAAGGGTGGGTGAGTGGCTTAAACCAACGGTTTGCTAAACCGTCGTACGGGTTAAACTGTACCGAGAGTTCGAATCTCTCCCCTTCCGCTGAAATTAAGATGAAATCCTGATATGTTAATTCAGGATTTTTTTTTATGAAATAAATTTAAATCTTATTGCTTCTGATTCAGCCTGAATTCCCGCAAAAAAAAGCCGTTCATTGAACGGCTTTTTTGATTTACTGCAGTTTTTGCAAAAAAAGATTTTATTTTATCAGTATTAGTTTCTTTGTAGCAGTAAAGTTGTTTCCTTCTTTGTTCAGATATGAAAGCTTATAAAAATAAACGCCTGAATTCAGTCCGCTTCCGTTGAAATTTGTTCTGTAACTTCCCGAACTTAAATTCTCATTTACAAGGCTTTTTACTTCCATTCCGAGCGCATTATATACAGTCAGGTTTACAAATCCGTTTTCGGGAATCACAAATTCAATAGTAGTATTAGGATTGAAAGGATTCGGATAATTCTGATTTAAAACAAATCCTTCTGAAATGTTGTTAGACACGGGTTTGATTCCGGTAACAATACCGCTCCAAGTCTTTGCGACATTAAATCCGTCAGCATTAAGTCCTGCCGATGAAGCTGCCGTGCCCTGTCTTAATGCAATTCTTCCTAAAGTATTGTCGCTGGCTGTTCCGCTTACGGGTCCGATTGTCGGAGAAACCGGCTCTGTAGAAGGAATCCCGGCATTGAAAATATATGCATTCATTACATCATCTGTTGTCGTCCCTGAGTTAAATGTATATTTAATCACAACTACATATGTTGTACCGTAAGAATAACTCCCCCCGGTATAGAATATTCCTCCGGCTGCTGCCGTTGATTTGCTCAAACCGAATGCAAGTCCTCCGAGTGAATCCTTTGCATAAAATCTTGCAGTATACAGCGTTGTACTTGTCGGAGGCAGTAAAGCAAAGAAATAATCTCCGGCTGACTGTGCTGTATTTATTTTTACCATAAAAGAAACATACAGATTTCCGGTGCTGTCTGGTACAGAAAAGTTTTTATAAGCATCCTGTCCGCTGAGTGCAAGTGTTGTTGCGTTTCCTATTCCTGATAAAGGATATCCTGTATATGTCAGTCCGGGACTTGTTACCATCAGAACATTAGTAGCGCCCCCGCTGAATGATACCCAGCCGTGCGCACCAAGTGAATCTCCTGCAGGATAATCGAAATTCTCTATTAAAAGACTGCTTGACGCTCCGGAAGAAACATTCAGGGTTCCTGTCATTCCTGAACCGGCATGAGGAACACAAATATAATTGTATGTTCCTGCAACGGTTAATTTATAAAGAAACTGAGTTGATCCGCTGTTTAACGGTGAATTCCACGGTGTCGCTCCTGCCGGCAGAACTGTTCCGCCGGTTCCGTCGCAGGTAGTTGTATGACTTCCGCCAATCCACTGCCATTTTATTGTATCTCCGACATTTGCGGAAACAATGGATGGAGTGAAGGAAAAGTTGTCAACTGCAACAGTAATTGTCGTGCTTTTTGATGCTGTGCTGAATGCAAAGCAAAAAATCACTGCAATTATAGTTTTAAGAATATTTGGAAATAAAGAAGTAGAAATTTTGTAATTACTCATGGTTAATATTTAAATTTTTTAATATAATAAAAGGTTGGTTTTCTCTTGATTCATATTAAAGAAAATAAAGCAAATTACCAATTCAAAATTTTCATACTCTGTAATTTACTGCATACATTTAAACAGGGTTTTCAGGAATTCAGAGTCAGCTTTTTTCAAGGGATTTGGAAAGTAATATCTCTGCGGCAAGGAATATAATCGCTCCGAGAAGCATATATCTCCACAGCTCAAATCCGGATTTTGATTCTGAAATTCTGCTTCTGATGTCATCATTCATTTCAGAATAAATTATTTCTTTAAATCCGGTATTGTTAAAATATTTTATCAGCTCTTCATTTTCCATAAGAGATGTTTCACTTTCTGATACATTGTAGTTCAACTGAAAATCAGAACTATTGCCCGAAGAATCCTTAAGCGAATATTCTCCGGTAAGTACTGTATAATCCGAATAAGGAATATGAATATAATTTATTTTGTCTCCCTGAAAACTTTCATTCATGTTCATTTCCGGGAATGATTTATCAGGTGTAATTAAAGTACTTACGTTTTTCAAACCAAAAACTGCAACATTGTTATTCCTTCCTGCAACATAATCATTCTGCATTATCTCATTGTCAATTACATTTCCAAGATAATATGCGCTTCTTATTATCAGCGGCAGGAAAATTGTTTTCAGCGGAAGATCCGACATTTCATTGTCCGCAGATACTGCCGACATTACTATTCTCCCCCCTGCAAATCCGGATTCAGTCAGGAATGGGATCCCGTTGTTAAGCATTATAATCTGTGATGACCTGTCTCCGGGAAGAAATTCGAAATAAGAATTAATCCTGGGATTTTCTATAATAAAATTCCTTGTTGTGAGATTCAGATCAGGATTCCTGAAAACTCCCGATAACAATGGATGTTCAAAATCTATTTTTTCGAATTTTAAATTTATATTCGCTTCTTTATCTGATTTAATTCCCGCTATTTTCGGAAGGTTAAGTTTGTTCAGTATTGTACTGTTGTAATTTTCCGTATCCGTTTCTTTTCCGGGAAACAGAAAAAGCCCTCCTCCGTCTGATACGTATTTTTTAAGCAGTTCTGCTTCATAGTCGGAAAATGTTTTTTTATCTGAAATGAATACTGCATCATTTTTTAATAAATTCTCATCAACTGTTCCGGAAATACTGACATTAAAGAAATTTTCCGCCGAATTAACCGAATCCGAAAGAAGCCTGTCAGCCGATTTAAATCCGGTTTCAAGAAATTTAAGCGATGCGCTTTTATCCGATACAAGAGCAATATTGAATTTTTCCGGAATGTAAATTGAAAAATAAAGTTTGTTATCCTGAACAAGCTCATCATCCGAAAGTTCATTTCTTACAAGTTCAAAGTAACCGCTTATCATACCTGTCTTTGCAGGTTTAAAATTAAATACGGCTTTTACGGTGCTGCCGGCATTTACGTCAAGTATTTTCACGGCTTTCAGCTCATTTTCTGCATACATATTTACTGTTTTATTTGCAGCATTATACTTAGAAAAATTATTCAGATTGATTTTTAAGGAAACGGATTTATCCTTTTCTATTATTCCGGTTTCAGCCGCAAAGCTGTCTATGGAAAGATTGCTGATTTCCTTCTGTCCTGTCTTTATCAGAAAGATGCTGACGGATTCATCCGTCAGGGCTCTGTAGTTGTTTTTCCGATCCTGAAGCTGCTTAAAATTACTTTTCTGAAAATCCGAAACGATGAAAATTTCCCTGCGGGCATTTCCCGAATTAAAAAGCATTTCATCTGAAAGATTAAGTATTTCCTCAGCCGGTGTGTATTTGTAAGAAGTTTTAAGAGCTTTAAGCGAATCTGTCACTTCCTTCGAATTTCCGAAATATATCCTTCTGTTCTTTTTTCCTATTTCAGAAAAAGGAATTAAATAAATTTCATCGGTTTCTTTATGCATTTCCAGAATCTCTGCCGCTTTTTCCTTCGCTGAAGAAAAATGAGTCTTGTTGTTTTCCGGAACACTCATGCTGAATGAATCATCCAGAAATACAAGCACTGTAGATTTAGAATCCCGGTTACCCGTAAATCCTTTATAAACCGGCTTTGAGAAAGCAAGCACAAGAAATGCAATCACCAGAATTCTGAATAAAAGGAGAAGCAGCTGTTTCAGCCTGATTCTTTTCATTTTT
>JAEUSI010000178.1 GCA_016788375.1 Ignavibacteria bacterium
AATTGCAACTCCTGTTAACGAATACAAACATTCCGGATATCATTCTTTTGATTTTAAATCAGGTAATCTTTCAAGCGGCGTTTATTTTTACAAACTTACTGCCGACGGTGTTTCAAAGATAAGGAAAATGCTTCTCGTGAAGTAATCTGATTGCTTTCTTGTTATATCTTCATTTCATTTTAATCTTTTGCGGAATTATTTCGTCTCCGCAAAGTCATTTCATGGTTACATCATCTATAATTAGTTACTCATGAAATGAAAGTATCTCTGAGGCAACAAATCAGCGCAAAAAAAAGCAGTCATTCAACTGACTGCTTTCTGAAATAACCTTTGTCTTTTTTAATTTAAAAATCAAATCCGATTCTGAGCCCCGTGAATGCATTCCAGTTGAGCGTATGCGCAGATTCCACGTTACCGGAACTGATGAGATTATTCAATCCTCCGTACTGCACTTCTGTGCCGAGTAAAATACTCATAAACGGATTCAGAAGATAATTCGCCGTTAATACTCCGTTCAGCCCAAGATCAAAATCCTTATATGCGCTGACTTCCGCGCTAGGATTCAGAAGAAATCCGAAATACGGTCCGCCTGTGAAACTTAATCCGACTTTATCTGATACCATTCCTCCGAATGTTACATTCAGCGGAATGTTAAGGTAATTGTTTGCAAGATCAAGTACTGAATCAACCGGATTGAGCGTATCTAATGAAACCGGTACTCCAACATCAAACTTCTTGTTTATGAAATCAAGTCCTGTGGTTAATGTGATAGAATTCAGAATTGATATATTCAGCAGTGTGCCGAAAGTGAATCCACCCTTGCTCTGTGTGCTTACGTCACCGGAATAATTAATCGTGTTTACTGTCGGATTAGTGGAACCGTATCCTAACTTGAAATCAACCGAAGCTCCGAGAAGCGCTCCTGTCCTTGCAGCGTGATCTCTCTTTGCCCTGTTGTAATCTGATTTTAATTTTTCCTTTGTATAATCTGTCCCCGAATTAAACTTCAGCTTCGGTCCTGAACCGCTTTCCGCTTTTATTACCGGCTGTAACATTATAACCAGAATTACGGCCGTTAAAATAACCTGTACTCTTATTTTCATCTTTTGTATTTAAATTAATAATTAATTATTCGTTAAGTTGTTGAGTTTTTCGGTCTCTTCTTCCCACTGAGAATATACAGTTTTTAATTTCTCCTTTAAACTGTTATATTCATTTGTAATCTCTACTATATTGTATCCGCCTTTGTAAAATTCATCCTTTGACATAAGCTCTTCTTTAATCTTAATCTTCGCTTCATAATTCTGTATATTTTTCTCAAGCTCGGAAATCCTGTTTTTTACCGGCAGTATTTTCTTATTTAATGCTTTCTTATCTGTCTTCTGAATTTTTTTATCGTTATTTATCTTCTGAATTTCGGCTGCATTATTCTGTCCGGCATCATCATGCTTTCTTGTAAATGTATTTATACCCTTAAGTTCGTTTTCCTTCGCTTTCAGATATTCCGTTGCATTCCCGAAATAAGTTTTGATTTTCCTGTTCTTTACTTCTATCACTTTATCTACTATACCGTCTATAAATTCCCTGTCGTGCGAAACAATCACTACCGTTCCCTGATATTTCTGCAGGGCGTTCATCAGAACTTCCTTAGACTTCATGTCCAGATGGTTTGTCGGCTCGTCAAATATCAGGAAATTCGACGGCTCGATCAGCATCTTTGCAAGTGCCAGTCTCGATTTTTCACCCCCTGAAAGCACGCCTACTCTTTTAAAAACGTCATCTCCCCTGAATAAAAAACTTCCGAGAATTGATCTGAGATTTTTTAAAATATCTCCCCTGGCTGCTTCTTCCATTGTCTGAAGCACAGTCTTGTCAGGATCCAGTTCCTCCGCCTGATTCTGCGCATAAAATTTTATTTCAACAAGATGTCCCAGCTTTACTTCGCCTGTATATTTTTCCAGTCCCGCTATAATTCTCATCAGTGTTGATTTACCTGCCCCGTTTACACCGACAAACGCTATTTTTTCTCCTCTAGTAATTATAAGCTCGAGATTCTCCAGCACATTTGTCTTTCCGTCATAGCTCTTTGTGAGTCCGGACAGTTCAAGTGATATTTTGCCTGAATGTGTGGCGGGCGGAAAATTGAAATTTACAGTAGCTTCTTCGTCTTCAAGTTCGACAATATCAAGTTTGTCAAGAAGCTTAATTCTCGACTGCACCTGTCTTGATTTAGTCGCCTTGTACCTGAATCTTTCTATAAATCTTTCCTGCTGCTTTAAGTAACTCTGCTGATTGTTGTACTGGTTTTCTAAAAGCTCTTTCCTGATTTCCCTCTCTTTTCTGTAAAAGGAATAATTACCGGAATATTCCGTTACATTTCCCAGAGAAATCTCTACCGTCCTGTCGGTAATGTTGTCAAGAAAACTCCTGTCATGAGATACCAGCACTATCGCGCCCTGATAAGCTTTCAGATAATTTTCTACCCAGATAAGTGATTCTATGTCAAGGTGATTTGTAGGCTCGTCAAGCAAAAGTATCGAAGGATTGTTCAGCAGAAGTTTCGCAAGCGCTATTCTCATCTGCCATCCGCCGCTGAATTCCGATGTGTCCCTGTCGAAATCTTTTTCATAAAATCCCAGCCCCGTCAGAATTTTTTCTATCTTCGATTTGATTTTGAATCCGTCCAGCATCTGAAATCTTTCCTGCAGCTCTCCGTATTCATTTATCAGATCCATAAACTCATCGCTCATTGTGTCTTCGCTTTCTTCCATCTCTTTTTCAATCTGACGCATTTCTTCCTGAATTGCGTTTATATCGCCTGCCGAACTGTAAACTTCTTCATAAAGTGTTTTTCCCGTGTAATCTATTCCTTCCTGAGGAAGATATCCTACGGTTGTGTGCTTGGATATTGCAACTTCGCCTTCATCCGGTTTGACTAAACCTGCTATTACTTTCAGCATTGTTGACTTTCCTGCTCCGTTGCTTCCTACGAGAGAGACTCTGTTTTTCCCGGATACTCTGAGAGTCACTTCATCAAAAAGCACTTTCGAGCCGAATCTCATCGAAATGTTGTTTAATGATATCATATTTGCAATTTAATAAATTGAGTTCTGAAAGTAAGTGTTAAAATGTGTTTCTTACCTTTCATTAAAATTTTATATTAATACAGAAATTTAACCGGCAATTCTAATTGATATTAAATTTTGAAAAAGACATCGGCAGTATTAATTATTTTTTTCATTTCAGGAAATCTTTTTCCGCAGACAGGATGGTTTAGTCAGGTAAGCGGAGTACAGGATACTCTTCGCTGCATTAAGTTTCTTAATTCCAGTACGGGTTTTATTGCTGGTTCAAACGGTGTAATTCTTAAAACTTCCGACTCGGGGAACAGCTGGCTGTCAGTGCAGACAGGATTTGCTTCGGATTTGTATTCAGTTTATGTGTTTTCAGCTTCGGAAATTATTGCCGCCGGTGACAGCGGTCTTGTTTTAAAGTCTCTTAACGGAGGAGTGAACTGGTCAGGTTTCAGAATCTCCGGTAAGAGACTGCGATCAGTTCATTTCGGAAGTGAATCAACCGGTTTTGCTGCAGGCGACAGCGGGGTTATTTTCAGAACTATTAACGGAGGTAATAACTGGAACCAGATGAGTTATAACATTCCCATTCAGTTTAATTCTGTCTTCTGTACGGATTCTTTAAATGCATGGATTGCCGGATACGGAATAATTCTGCACACAGATGATTCAGGTCTTAACTGGCATTCCCAGTTCAGTGACGGATATCTGGTTCTCAATTCGGTTTTTTTTGTTGATAAGTTCAGAGGCTGGGCAGGATACTATGACAACATTACATTCGGTCCGGAAAATTTAAAGACTTCCACTTCAGGACTGGACTGGAGAGGTTACTCTTCCGGAAGCAATGCTTATTCGCTTTCGCTGTTCTTTAGTGATTCTTTAAACGGCTGGTCATCGGGATTTTACGGCAGTATTGTTAAAACCTCAAACGGCGGAATTAACTGGATCAGCCAGATATCGGGAACATCCTCGCATTTGTATTCAGTCTGTTTTGTTAATTCAATGACAGGCTGGACTGCAGGTGAAAACGGAACTGTATTAAAGACTGTTTCTGGCGGTGTCATTACTTCCGTCAGTTCAGAAGAGAATTATTCTGCTGATTTAAATTTTTCATTGTATAATTATCCTAATCCGTTTAATCCTCTTACAAAAATAAATTATGTTCTCAATTCAGACGGATTCGTGAGTTTGACTATATATGACATTAACGGAAAAGAAACAGTAAAACTTGTCAGTGAATTTCAGCATAAAGGAAGTTATGAAAAAGATTTTAACGCAGAATTTCTTCCGGCTGGTATCTATTACTGTAAACTCGAATCAGGCGGGAACTATGAGATTATTAAAATTGTGCTTCTGAAGTAATTAATTTTAAATCCTGCGTTTTCATAATAAGCAGCATCAGACTTCCTGATTAATTCAAGTGATATCAGTTCGCTTTAACTAAATTGCTTTTCTTGTCTCTGATAATTTTCACTCCCTCAAGAAATCTCGGACCAGGCCGGTATATTACATTCCCGTCAACTGTAATTATTCTGTTTTCTTTTACGGCTGATACTGAATTTAATTTACCGGAAAGTTCATTTATAAATTTTTCGTTTACAGCCGCATCTGCTGTGTCACATGGCAGTATAATATAAGCAGGATTTCTTAATGTCACATCTTCATAACTTACAAGAGGATATTCCTGCGGTTCATCCTTGTACAGATTGTCAAGCCCGGATAATTCCGCAATCTCATGTATAAATGTCTTGCCGCCGGCTGTCATCAGAGGATTAACGGATACGATAATGAGACATGTT
>JAEUSI010000179.1 GCA_016788375.1 Ignavibacteria bacterium
TATTCGCTTTCATTTTCGGACAGAGAAAAATACGGGATATCTTATCCATACAGATATGATCAGAGACATGCTGCTAACATAGTTTTAAATTTTAAAGCAAACGACTGGCTTGAACTCGGAGCCCGCTGGTCATATGCGACAAATTTTCCGATTACGACTCCGGTTGGAATCACTCCGAGGACAGTCGGCGATTCAATAGCAGTAAATCCAGTAACAAATGAAGTAATATTCAATCTTGACTACGGCGGAACGGAAAATCTGTACAAGGATACAAGACCTGCTTATCACAGGCTTGATTTCAGGGCAACTGCATACACTGAATTCTGGAATGCAAACTGGGCATTTTACATTGATGTTATTAATATTTACAACAGAAAGAATGTTCTCGGTTATGATTATTATCTTGATTCAGATCTTGTGCTCAGAAGAAAGACAATTGGAATGTTTCCCATTCTGCCTACTATAGGTGTGAATGTAAGATTTTAAAGAATAGATTAATTTTTAGATAAAGTAAGAACATTGACCCTCATATTATGAAATAAAACCTGTATTACCTGATACAGGATAATTTCAGTTTAAATCATATTTTTACTGTTCACATCATATTTCAATAAATTTCTTTTCATGCCGTAATCATTCAATTGTGGTTTTCATAAGAAAACATAATTGAGTATTTTTACCAAATAAAAATTCCTCAACTTAACTAAACCGTATCAGCTAAATTTATGAAAGAAGTATTTATCATTGATGCAATAAGAACACCTGTCGGAAAATTCGGCGGATCATTAAAAGATGTCAGGCCGGACGACATGGCTGCATTACTTATTGAAGAAACAGTGAAAAGAAATTTCGGTCCGGGAAACATTCCGAAGGAAGAAATTGAAGATGTAATCCTCGGAAATGCAAACGGAGCGGGAGAAGAAAACAGAAACATCGCGAGAATGAGTGCTCTTCTCGGCGGACTGCCCGTAACCGCCGGCGGAGTGACTGTGAACAGACTCTGCGGATCAGGCATGCAGGCATTCACGGACGGCGTGAGAGGAATAAGAAACGGGGAAGGTGAATGTTATTTTGCCGGAGGAGTTGAATCTATGACTAGAGCTCCGTTTGTAATTGCAAAAAATGCCGAGCCTTTTGGGAGAAAAGCTGAAATGTTCGACACTACAATCGGCTGGAGATTTATAAATTCAAAATTATCAAAAATGTATCATCCTTATTCAATGGGTGAGACAGCCGAGAATGTTGCGGAAAAGTATAAAGTAACGAGAGAAAGCCAGGATGTTTTTGCATACGAATCACAGATGAAAGCAAAAGCGGCAATTGAAACCGGAAAATTTAAGGATGAAATAATACCGGTTGAGATAAAGCAGAAAAAGGAAACCGTCAGATTTGAGAATGATGAATTTGCCAGATTTGACACTACACTGGAAGGGCTTTCTAAATTAAAACCTGCATTCAGGGAAGGCGGAACTGTTACCGCAGGAAATTCAAGCGGAATAAATGACGGGGCGAGTCTGATAATGATTGCTTCGGAAGACTTTGTAAAAAAATACAATCTGAAGCCCAGGGCAAAATATATTGCATCGGCAGTGGCGGGAGTTGATCCTTCGTGTATGGGAACCGGACCTGTTCCTGCAACAGAAAAAGCTTTAAAGAGATCCGGACTTAAAAAAGAAGATCTGGATCTGATAGAACTCAACGAAGCATTTGCGGCACAGAGTCTTGCATGTATAAACGAGCTTGGTCTTGATAAAAATAAAATCAACATTAACGGAGGAGCAATTGCGCTCGGACATCCGCTTGGAAGCAGCGGTTCGAGAATAATAGTAACACTTCTTCATGAGCTCGAAAAGCAGAAGAAAAAAAAAGGACTTGCTACGATGTGTATCGGAGTCGGACAGGGAATCGCGGTGATAATTGAAAGAATTTGAAAATGAAATATCTTATTCCGGATTACAAGTGAATTAAAATCCGGAAAAAATTAAAATTAAAACTGATTATAGAAACTGCAAATCCGGTAAATGACACTTCCAAATCAACTTTCGATATTAAGGATAATTCTGACGCCGGTATTTCTTTACTTTTTTCTTTCTGAAAACCCTCTTTACAGAAAACTTTCAATGTTAGTATTTTTTATTGCGACAATAACAGACTGGTATGACGGCTGGCATGCGAGAAAATTCGGACTTGTGTCTGCATTCGGAATCTTTATAGATCCGCTTGCGGACAAGATACTGACATCAGCTGCATTTATCGGATTCTGTATTCTGGGAATCATGCCTTTATGGATGTTAGTCGTCATAGTAACCCGGGATATAGTTATAACCCTTATGCGTTCATACAGGGAGTACAAAGGTCGTACTATGAAAACTTCATTCATCGCCAAGACAAAAACGTTCATTCAGATGACATACATATTCATTGTAATTATTCTGGTAAGTTTGCTGTCATTTGACATCAGCGTTTCAATGAAAGAAAATATAAATATGTTTCTGCATTCGGAATTAAACTATTATTTAATTCTGCTGATTACTCTGGTTACTTTTTATACGGGTGTATCCTACTTTTTTGAAATACGGGATGAGGAGAAAACTTAGATGAAATTTATGAAAGAGAAAATCATTGCAGATGAAAACGCTAAAGTTGACATATTCAGCAATATTTTTTCCAGCTGTTTTTTTGTCGGACACATACCGAAGGCAAGCGGAACATTCGGAAGTATATTCGGAATGCTGTTTTTTCTTATAGACGGATTTCAGAAAACGGAAATTCTTCTGCCGGCAATTATTTTATGTTTTGCAGCCGGAATTTACACAGCAGGAGTAATGATAAAAAGATACGGTGATGATCCTTCGGTAGTAGTTATTGATGAAGTAGTAGGGATGTGGATTACAGTACTTGTATTTTTGATCTTATCAAAAGGGGAATACGGCATTTACACACTGATACTGCTGTTTTTTGCTTTCAGATTTTTTGATATAGCAAAAATCCAGCCTGCAGGATTGTTTGATAAGATGAAATCTCCGTTTGGTGTAATGATGGACGATGTCGTTGCAGGAATCTATGCAGGAGGAGCATCTTTTCTTCTGGTATACTTATTATCGGTAATAATAACACACATATAGAAAATGAAGTCAAAATTAATTTCAATCGGAGATGAAATACTTATAGGTCAGATAATAAACACAAATGCAGCATATCTCGGAGACATACTGTTCTCGGCAGGTTTACCGGCTGAGAAGATGATTGTAATAGGTGATGAGGAAAGAATACTTATAGATGAGCTTGAGGATTCCTTGAAAAATTATGACGTAACAATTATCACAGGCGGGCTTGGACCTACGCATGATGATGTCACAAAACCTGCACTTGTGAAGTTTTTCCGGGATGAACTCATACAGAACGAAAATGTTCTGACTCACGTGAAAAATATTTTTGCATCAAGAAACCTAAAAATGCCGGAAGTAAATTACGGACAGGCACTGGTTCCCCGTAAGTCAGAAGTTATATGGAATCATAACGGTACTGCGCCGGGAATTTGGTATGATTCCGGAGGAAGAATAATTGTTTCCCTTCCCGGAGTACCTTATGAGATGAAATCGATGATGGAAAATTTTGTTATCCCGAAACTCAAAGAAAAGTTCAGTGAAAAAGAAAGGGGATATTGCATTCAGAAAACACTTCTTACTACTGGTCCTGGAGAATCAACATTAAATGAAATACTGGGAGATATAAAAGAGCTTACAGGAGACAACAAGCTGGCGTTTCTTCCTTCTGCTGATGGTGTCAGATTAAGAATTACAGTATCAGCGGAAAGTCTGAAGGAGGCGGAAAGAAGACTCATTGAAACAGAAAATAAAATCAGAATAAAAGCCGGAGATTTTATTTACGGAATAAATGAAGAGACAATAGAACTTAACATCGGAAAGATTCTGAGGGAAAGAAATAAAACATTATCGGTTGCAGAATCCTGTACAGGCGGGGAGATTTCATCAAGAATAGTTAGTATCGCAGGGAGTTCGGATTATTATTGGGGCGGGATATGCGCATATTCAAACAGAGAGAAAGTGAAAATTCTCGGAGTCAGAGAAGAGACACTTGTAAAATACGGAGCTGTCAGTGAAGAAACTGCCATTGAAATGGCAGACGGAGTAAGGAAGTTTATGGAAACCGATTATGCGGTTTCGACGACGGGAATTGCGGGACCGTCCGGAGGAACTGAGCAAAAGCCGGTCGGACTTGTCTGGATCGGATTTTCCGGCGCAGGAAAAAGTTTTGCCATGAAATTTCAATTCGGAGGACGCCGTGATATCAATATAAGTAGAGCATCCATGAGAGCTCTTGAAATACTCAGGAGAGAGTTACTGAATATAGAACAGAATTATTATTAACAATTAATAAATCTATTGAGCATAGTAAAAGAAATATACGATGTAACAAAAGATTTAGCGGGCAATAAAATTGCGCTGAACAAAATTAAAAAAGCGCTTCTGACAGAAGTCAAGCTTAACAATAAATTTCTGGAAGAAATGGCGGATAAAGAAAAAAGACTGAAGAAAGAAAGACTTATTCAGATAATAGGAAATCTTGAAGTATCGGAAATGAAAGCCACAATAACCTGCGGACTGCCTGTTGAACTGATTTCCGCAAGGAAAGTTGACAAAGAAATGCTTTCCGGACTTGATTATCTGAAAGCAATTGATAATGACCTCGAGACAGTACTGGAGAAGACTTATCTGAAGATTGCCTATTTAAAAAAAGATTACAATTCTGAACATATAAACCTTCATGTCAGGGTT